>JBGUIY010000127.1:0-3224 GCA_045113475.1 Christensenellales bacterium
CGCGCCGGCAGCAGGCCCGCACCGGGCCGCGGCCGCGGACCCGCGCAGCCTGATCTCGCGCCGGTGATGGAGAAGGAGCGCGTAAGCAATTACGATCCGAACAAGAAGCAGTACATCCGCCAGCACGATCCGGAGCATGTGGCCAAGAACCGCAAGCAGCTGGAGCGCGACCACTTCAACGGGTTTGACGACGATACCGTGCGCGGCGGCAAGCGCTCCCGCGCCAAGAAGGCCCAACCGCAGCAGGTCATCCAGCCAATCGTCATCGACAAGGCGTTCATGACGGCGGACACCATCACCGTCAAGGAGCTGACCTCCCGTATCGGCAAGCCCGCCGGCGAGATCCTCAAAAAGCTGTTCATGCTGGGCATCGTATCCAACATCAACGGCGAACTGGACTATGACACCGCGTCCCTGGTGTGCGCCGAGTTCGGCGTCACCCTGGAAATGAAGCAGGAGAAGACCGCCGAGGACGTGCTGAGCGACACCAAGGTGGACGACAAGGAAGAAGATCTGAAGCCACGTCCTCCCGTGGTTACCATCATGGGCCACGTCGACCACGGCAAGACCACCCTGCTGGACTATATCCGCAAGTCGAAGGTCGCCGCGGGCGAGGCGGGCGGCATCACGCAGCATATCGGCGCGTATACCGTCACCCTGAACGGCCGTCCGATCACCTTCCTGGATACCCCCGGTCACGAAGCCTTTACCGCCATGCGTCTGCGCGGAGCGCAGGCCACGGATATCGCCATCCTGGTGGTGGCCGCGGACGACGGCGTCATGCCCCAGACCGTGGAAGCCATCAACCACGCGAAGGCCGCCAATGTGCCTGTGATCGTGGCCATCAACAAGATGGATAAGCCGGAAGCGAACCCCGACCGCGTCATGCAGGACCTGACCAAGTACGGCCTGCTGGCGGAAGCCTGGGGCGGCGAGACCATCATGACGCCCGTCAGCGCTGTCACCGGCCAGGGCGTGGACGATCTGCTTGAAATGGTGCTGCTGCAGGCGGATATGATGCAGCTGCGCGCGAACCCGAACCGCATGGCCAGCGGCGTCATCATCGAGGCGAAGCTGGACAAGGCCCGCGGCCCGCTGGCGACCGTGCTACTGAAGAACGGCACGCTGCACGTGGGCGACAACCTGGTGGCCGGCATGGCCTCCGGCCGCGTCCGCGCCATGACCAACGACCGCGGCGAACGCGTCAAGTCCGCCGGCCCCTCCATGCCTGTGGAAATCGCCGGGTTCGAGGACGTGCCTGTCGCCGGCGAGGAAATGATCGCCGTGGACGACGACCGTCTGTCCCGTCAGGTAGCCGAGGAGCGCAGGGAAAAGCTCAAGGCCGCCCGCTCCCAGAGCCAGAAGGTCTCCCTGGATACCCTGTTTGCCGGCATCACCGAGGGCAAGGTGCAGAACCTCAACGTCATCATCAAGGCGGACGTGCAGGGCTCCGTGGAAGCGGTCAAGCAGTCCCTCGAAAAGCTCTCCAACGAACAGGTCAAGGTGCACGTGCTGCACAGCGCCGTCGGCGCCATCACCCAGGACGACGTCAACCTGGCTAGCGCCTTCAACGCCATCATCATCGGCTTCAACATCCGTCCCGACGCCTCCGCGCGCGCGGCGGCTGAGAAGGAAGGCATCGATATCCGCCTGTACCGCATCATCTACCAGGCCATTGAGGATATCGAGAAGGCCATGAAGGGCATGCTCTCTCCGGAATTCCGCGAGGTCATCCTGGGCCACGCCCAGGTACGCAACGTGTTCCGCATTACAGGCGCGGGCACCATTGCAGGCTGCTATGTCACCGACGGCAAGCTCACCCGCAACGCCAGCGTGCGCCTGCTGCGCGACAACGTGGTGGTCTTCGAGGGCAAGCTGTCCTCCCTGCGCCGCTTCAAGGACGACGTGCATGACGTCAATTCCGGCTACGAGTGCGGCGCGAGTCTCGAAAACTACGCTGATATCAAGGAAAACGACGTGATTGAGTGCTTCACCCAGGAAAAGGTCGAAGCCTGACGGTTGAGGAATGATATGCCAAGCTATCGCATTGACAGAATATCGGAAGAGGTGCGCCATGCGCTGGATTCGCTGATCCGTCAGCTGAACGACCCGCGCATCGGCGGCACCTGGTCCGTCACGCGGGTGGAGGTCACACGCGATCTCCGCTATGCGAAAACGTATGTGAGCATCCTGGAGGATGACCGGGCGGACGGATTCATGAAAGCCCTGAAGAACGCGGCCGGATATCTGCGCCGTGAACTGGGCCGCGAGGTGGATCTGCGCTATACGCCCGAACTGCTGTTCGAGCGCGACCGCAATATCGCCTACGGCATCCATATCTCCCAGGTGCTGAACGATCTGAAGTCCGCTGAGGAAAAAACGGATGAAACCCTTCCTGAATAAACGCCTGCTGGAAATACTGACAAACGCCGACCGCGTCTTCCTCTGCACGCATATCGCGCCGGATGGGGACGCGATCGGCAGTTTACTGGCCATGAAGCTGCTGCTGGAAGGCATGGGCAAGGCCGTGACGGCCTGCTGCGCCGATCCGGTGCCGAAGCGGTTCATGATGCTTAAGGGAGCGGCGGAGGTCGTGAAGCCGGAGCAGGTCACGGGTGCCTTTGACGCGGCTTTGAGCCTCGACGCCGCAGACCTGGGCCGCATCGGCGGCAGCGTGATCGTTTTTGAAAAAGCGCCGGTGCGGCTGCAGATCGACCATCACGGCACCAATCCCGCTTTCGCGGACGAGAATGAGATCGACGCCTACGCCGCCGCCACGGGCTGTATGATCGTACGCCTGATCCGTGCCCTGGGCCTGACGCTCACGCAGGACGCTGCCGCCTGCCTGTACACGGCTGTCAGCATGGATACCGGCAATTTCAGCTATCCCAATGCGGACGCAGAAGCCTTCGAGGTCATGGCCGAACTGAGGAGCACGGGTTTTGACCTGGGCTTATGGGCCAGGCATCTGCACCTGATGCGTGAGCCGGAACATCTGGGTCTGCTGTCCCGGGCCCTGTCCCGGCTGCAGTTCATGCATGACGGCAAAGTCACCATGACCACGGTCCTGCCCCGGGACTACACGGATATGAACGCGCTGCCGGAGCACAGCGAGAACATCGTGAATTACGGCATGTATATTCCCGGGGTATCGCTGAGCTGTTTTGTGAACAGTCCGGAGGAAAACGTCACCAAATTCAGTTTCCGCGCGCTGCCGCCCTATT
>JBGUIY010000128.1:0-10255 GCA_045113475.1 Christensenellales bacterium
GGTCTTGCCGACGCCGGTCGGGCCCAGGAACAGGAAGGAGCCCATGGGGCGCTTCGGGTTCTTAAGTCCGGCCCGGGCGCGCCGCACGGCGCGGCTGACGGCACTGACGGCCTCGTCCTGGCCGATCACCCGCTGATGCAGTTCCTTTTCCAGGTTCATCAGGCGATCCGCTTCGCGCTCCGTCAGGCGCGCGGCAGGAATACCGGTCCACAGCGCCACCACGTTGGCGATATCGTCCGCCGTGACGCGGCCCGCCAGTTCCTTTTTGTCCTCCCAGGCGACCCGCTCCTCGCTCATAGCGTTTTCGATGTGCGCCTCCTGGTCCCGCAGGCGCGCGGCATGCTCGTAGTCCTGGCAGGCGATGGCCTCGTCCTTTTCATCTCGGATCTGGCGCAGTTCTTCCTCCTGAGTGCTCTGGTCCGGCGGCATCGGCACCCGCATGCGGACGCGGGAAGCCGCCTCGTCCATCAGGTCGATGGCCTTGTCCGGCTCGAAACGGTCCTGGATATACCGGCGGGAAAGCTTCACCGCGGCCTCCAGCGCCTCATCCGTGATCTTCAGGTGATGGTGTTCCTCATACAGATGGCGGATGCCCTTCAGGATGTCCAGCGTGGTATCGTCGTCCGGCTCCTCCACCGTGATCGGCTGGAAACGTCGGCACAGGGCCGCGTCCTTTTCCACATATTTCCGGTAATCCTCCCGGGTGGTCGCGCCGATCATCTGGATCTCGCCGCGCGCCAGGGCGGGCTTCAGCATGCCGGATACGTCGATGGGCCCGTCGGAGCGCCCCGCGCCCACCAGCTGCTGCATTTCGTCCACAAACAGAATCACGTCGCCGGCTTTTTTCGTATCGGCGATCACCGCGTGGACGCGCTCCTCCAGATCCCCGCGGAACTTGCTCCCCGCGATGATCTGCGATACGTCCAGACCGACAAGCCGCTTGTTTTTCAGCACCGGCGGGGCCTGGTCGCTGATCATCAGCTGCGCCAGCCCTTCCGCCACGGCACTCTTGCCGACGCCGGGCTCGCCGATCAGGACGGGGTTGTTCTTGGTGCGACGGGACAGGATCTGGATGATCCGGTCGATCTCCCGGTCGCGGCCCACCACCGGATCCAGCCTGCCTTCGCGGGCTTCCTTGGTCATATCGCGGCCGAACTGGAGAAACGCTTCCTCTTCCTTTGCTTTGGCTTCCTGGGTTTTTCCGCCGACGGGCTGCACATTGAACTGCACGGTGGCAGTCTGCTCCTTTTCAAATATGACGGACTCGCTCAGCTGTGTCGGATCGCAGCCCATCCCGGTCAGGATCTTGATGGCACTGGAATCGCTCTCCGCCAGCAGCGCCTTCCACAGATGCGCGCAGGTGACCAGGGGCTGCCCGTTCTGAGCCGCACCGAGGACCGCCTGCTCCATGATGTGCTTCAAATGATCGCCCAGCTCCAGCTTGGAGGGGAGATCCTTTCCCTCGCCCAGGATCTGCAGCAGCGCTTCCGTCACGGACTTCACATTCACGTGCGGCGGGAGCGCGGGCACCGCGCTGCGGCCCACGGTCAGCAGGCCCAGCAGCAGGTGATCCGAGTCGATATAATGGTGCCTGAAGCGCAGCGCTGTCTGCCTTGCGACATTGACCGCGCTTTGGGCACGATAGTCAAAACGTCCGAAAATTGCCATTCACTTATTTCCTTTCCTGTATGATCAGCGCTGTCGTGCCCCGGTGTTCAGCCTGGACACGACGGATGACCGTCAGCAGCATGCTCCGCATGATCTTGGCCCGCAGCGCCGCTTTGATCTCCTCCGGTACCGGCACTGCCAGGGACTGGGGCGAGATCGCCGAGGCGATCAGCGAAGCGTCCGAGGGGGCGATGGTGTTGCTGACAGTCAGCTGGCGCAGCAGCAGCCGCGCCTCCGGTTCCGTCAGGCTGCCCCCGACCCGTTCCCGGATCAGGTAATCCAGATGGTCCGTCGGGCTGGTTTCCACGTGGATGATACGGATGCATCCGCCCCCGCCGCGCCTGGACTCGATCATGTACCCGTGCTCGGGCGTGAACCGCGTCGAAAGCACGTAATTGATCTGTGACGGCGCACAGTGGAAGTATTCCGCCAGCTCATTGCGTCTGAGCTCGATCCCGTCTTCCTCCGCGGCTCCCAGCATCTGTTTGATAAAGCTTTCGATCGAATCACTGAGTCTCATTTCTTAACGCCCGCTTTCAGTTCATACTGTACTGTCAAGATATCGGCCAAATCTTTGACCTACTTTGACCATTGAAAGTATAACACAGAAATACACGGAATGCAAGTGGGTTAAACAGGTTTTACAATATAGACAACTTCTTGGCAGGACTTGAAATTGTTTTTTTTTCGTGTTATAACGTTTTTGCTGCCTGAACCGGAAGGTGCAGGTACATTGCAATGTAAAGGAGTCTTGATTTCCATGGTCAAAATCAATGTGATCTCCGGCTTCCTCGGAGCCGGTAAAACGACGCTCATCAAAAAACTGCTCACCGGCCGTCTCCGCAATGAGAAGGTAGTGCTGCTGGAGAACGAATACGGCGAGATCGGCGTTGACGGCGCTTTCCTGCAGGACGTGGGCATCACGGTGACCGAACTCAACGCCGGCTGCATCTGCTGCACGCTGGCGGGCGACTTCCAGGCCGCTATCGACCAGCTGATCGACACTTATCATCCCGAACGCATCCTGATCGAGCCCACCGGCGTGGGCAAGCTGTCCGAGATCCTCTCCGCTGTGGAAAAGGCGAAGCAGCGCCACGCCGATATCGAAGTCGGCGGCAGCGCCACCGTGGTGGATGCCGGCAAGTGCCGCATGTACCTGAAGAACTTCGGCGAATTCTTCATCGACCAGGTGAAGAGCGCGTCCACCGTCATTTTCAGCCGCACCCAGCTGCTGAGCGCTGAGCGCGTGGAAAAGAGCCGCGCCCTGATCGCCGAGACCCATCCCGACGCCCGCATCATCACCACCCCCTGGGACGACATGGAACCCGACTTTATCCTGGACGTGATCGAAAACGGCCGTCCCATCCAGTTCGAAGCCCTGGCAGACGAGGACGAAGACGAGCACGAGCATCACCACCACCATCACGATCATGACGAGCATGACGATGACCATGAACATGATCACGAGCATCATCACCACGATGATGACGACGACGATGATGACCACGACGAGCATGAGCATCATCATGACCATGAGGACCATGATGAGGACGAGCATGACGAGCATGAGCATCATCACCACGATCATGAAGGCCACGAGCACCACCATCATCACCACCATCACGAGGGTGAGCACGACGCGGACGAGGTGTTCCAGAACATCGGTGTCGAAACCGCGCAGCGCTATTCCAGGGACGAGATCAAAAAGATCCTGGACCAGCTCGCTGACGAGGAAGAGTACGGCCGCATCCTCCGTGCAAAGGGTATCCTGCAGAATGGGGACGGAAGCTGGTTCCAGTTCGATTATGTGCCCGGCGAATGCGAATTCCGTGACAGCGGCGCCGACTATACCGGCCGCTTCTGCGTGATCGGCACCCAGATCGACGAAAAGGCACTGCGGGAGCTGTTCCACGTATGAGTGATCAGGAATTCATTCCGGTATACATGCTCACCGGCTTCCTGGAGAGCGGGAAGACCACGATGATCAAATCCATGCTGTCCGACGAGGGCTTTTCCTCCGGACAGCGGACGCTGATCATCTGCTGCGAGGACGGCGAAAACGAGTACGAGCTGGAGTACTTGAAGAAGTATAACGCCGAACTGGCCATGATCGACGAGCAGACCGACATGACCAGCCTGAAGCTCAAGGAACTGAACAAAAAGTACCGCCCGGAGCGCGTCATCATCGAGTACAACTCCGTCTGGGGCATCGAGTTCATCAGCCGTCTGCGCATGCCGCCCCTCTGGGAATGGGTGCAGGTCATTACCCTGGCCGACGCGACCACCTTCGAGAATTACATGACCAACATGCGCGCCATCATGACCGATCCGATGAAGGAAGCGGACCTGATCCTGATCAACCGCTGCCAGCCCGACTTCCGCAAGAGCTACTGGCGCAAACAGATGCGGGCCATGAACAACTCCGCCAACATCCTGTTCGAGAATCTCGACGGCAGCACCGAAGACGGCGTGACGGACGAAGACCTTCCCTACGACATGAACGCTCCGGTGATCGAGATCAGCGACGACCATTTCGGCGTATTCTATCTGGACGCCATGGAGCATCCCGAGCGCTACGACAAAAAGGTCATCCGCGCCGTCGGCCAGCCCTTCCCCCATGCCAGGCTGTCCAAGGGCTTCTACTTCTTCGGCCGCTATGCCATGACCTGCTGCGCCAACGATATCCAGAAGGCGGGATGGATCTGCAAGGGCAGCCAGACCCCCAGCGCCAGCGCATACATCCGCCTGACCGCGCGCTGCGAAAAGGCCACCGATCCCGACGGACAAACAGCCCTCATCCTGCGCGAGATCAGCGCGGAGAGCGCCCCCGCTCCGAAGGACAAATACGTCACCTTCATGAACATCTGACCGAAAGGAACTGCGCATGAACCGAACGATCCCGCTCTGGTCAGGAACGGCTCCCCTCTTCGAAGAAAGTGCCGGCCAGTCCGCGCCTTCCCTCACGATGTTTCCCGCAGAGAACGCCCACGGCGTCGTGCTGGTCGTACCCGGCGGCGGCTACGATCACAAGGCGGCCCACGAAGGCGCGCCCATCGCCGAACGGCTGAACGAGGGCGGGATATCGGCAGCCGTGCTGGATTACCGGGTCGCGCCGTACAAAGCCCCCGTACCCCAATGGGACGCCATGCGCGCCGTACAGCTGCTGCGATCGCTCGCGCCTGAATACGGCTACCGTCAGGATCGCGTCGCGATCCTCGGCTTCTCCGCCGGCGGGCATCTGGCGGCCAGTGTGACCTATCTGGATATCCCTCAGCCGGAAACCAGCGAAGCTGACAGTCTCGCCGGCTGCAGCCCGCGTCCCGACGCCGCCGTGCTCTGCTACCCGGTCATCACCATGGGAGCCTGCACTCACCAGGGATCCAGAAACAGCCTGCTGGGGACGGACTGTGATGCCGCGGCGATCCGCGAATGGTCCGTCGAAGAGCACATCACTCCCGGCGCGGCACCCGCTTTCCTCTGGCACACCTCCGAAGACGGCGCTGTGCCCGTCCGCAACAGCCTGATGATGGCGGAAGCGCTTGCCGGACAGAACATCCCCTTCGCCCTGCACGTCTGGCCCCACGGCCGTCACGGCCTCGGCCTCGCGCAGGATATGCCGGATGTCAGCCGCTGGCCGGAACTGGCCGTCGAATGGCTGCACAATCTCGGCTATTGACGCACAAACATGAAAGGAACCGATTATGGTACGCACCGGAAAAGTCGTCGGCACAGACGGCAAAACGATCGACGTCTGCTTCGAGCGTCCGGAAATGTGCGCCCAGTGCGGCGCGTGCATGGGCCGCAAGCCGCATGAGGAGACCGTTAAGATCGAAGGCACGGCTGCGGTCGGCGACACTGTTGCCGTCGAGATGCCGGACGCGAAGATCGTCAAAGTATCCCTGATCGCTTACATCATCCCGCTGGTCGGGCTGCTGGCAGGCCTGCTCATCGGGCAGGTCCTGCTGAAAAGCGATATCTGGGCCGCCGTTACCGGACTGATTGGCCTTGGCGGCGGGATCCTGGTCGCGCGCGTCTTCGACAAACGGCTCGGCGCACAGAAAGCGTGGCAGCCCCGTTTGCTGGCAGTACACCATTCCACCGATGAAACAACAAATATAAAGGAGGTTCTCTCATGAACGAGATCACGTTGACCGCTGAAAACTTTGACGAAAAAGTACTCAAAGCTGACAAGCCCGTACTGGTCGATTTCTGGGCCGTATGGTGCGGACCCTGCCGCATGATGGCGCCGGTCGTTTCTGAAATCGCCAACGAATACAGCGATAAAATGTATGTCGGCAAACTGAATGTGGACGAAGCCGGCGAGATCGCCGCCCGTTACGGCATCAACAGCATCCCCTGCTTTATCCTGTTCGATAAGGGCCAGGAAAAGGGCCGCGCGGTGGGCGCTCAGGACAAGGGCCGCCTGCTTGCCTCCCTCGGCGTCTGATCGGGTTAATCATCCACGAAAGACCGCTGCGTGTCAAACGCGGCGGTCTTTTCACAAATATACCGCAAAAAAACTGTAAAAAACCAGAAAAAAATTTACGAAAACCCTTGCGAAAAAAAGGAAAACGGTCTATAATAGCTTCCGGTTAGACAATCGGGTCTGTGGTTGCAAGCCGAAGCCAGTCGCAGGCAAAGCGGTCCACGTAAGTCGTCCAAAGCGTCGATGAGCATGGTGCGGTTTAGAAGTAAGTCCGACCGGGATTCCCGAGAGAGCAGCGTGAGGGCGCAAATGCGCAGAGCAAAGCTCCTGTCGGCGAGTGTGGGGTCAAAAACCAGGTCAGCCAGTTGTCACCAAATCATTCTATTTATTTCAGGGGGTCAAGTTTACCATGTATCAGGACAAGACGCTGGTGTGCCGTGACTGCGGTAAAGAGTTTGTGTTCACCGCCGGTGAGCAGGAGTTCTACGCCGAAAAGGGTTTCCAGAATGAGCCGTCCCGTTGCCGTGAGTGCCGCATCGCGAAGAAAACTCAGCGTGGCGGTCCCCGCGTGATGTACGATGCAATCTGCGCACAGTGCGGCGCGCCTACCAAGGTGCCCTTCGAGCCCAAGGACGATCGTCCGGTGTACTGCAGCGAGTGCTACGCGAACATGCAGCGTCGGTAATTTCAGAAATACCTGACAACAACGGGAGATGCTTAACGGCATCTCCTTTTCTTTGCTGATTCATTGTTGATTCAGCAAATTCCTCGCAAAAGAAGCATAGGAGCGCACAGAAAAAGGGGCTGTATTCGCAGCCCCTTCTGTTTTTACAGGATCGGTATGATCTCAGCGCTGTACGCGTCCGCTGCCGCTGCCGCCGGCCAGGCCGAGGACTTCCTTTTCGGAGGCGAGGTTGAAGTCGTACTCGGTCGCCTGCTTGATGCAGGAGGCCGCCACAGCGAATTCGATGGCTTTCTGCCAGTCTTCCGGCCACTTGCGCAGGGCGTGGATCAGGCCGCCGCCGAAGCTGTCGCCGCCGCCGACGCGGTCCACCAGCTGGATCAGATAGTTCTTGGCGAAATAGGCCTTTCCGTTCACATACAGCATGCCGCTCCAGTTGTTCTGGGAAGCGGAGATGCTGCCGCGCAGGGTGATGGCCACCGCCTTGAAATTGAAGCGCTCGGTCAGCTGCCTGGCTACGGAGATATATCCTTCACGGTCCAGCTTGCCGCCTTCGATATCGGTGTTCTCCGCCGCGATGCCGAACACGTCCTTGGCATCCTCTTCGTTGGCGATGCAGACGTCCACATAAGGCATCAGCTTGCCCATGACCTCGCCGGCCTTCTCACGGCTCCAGAGCTTGCCGCGGTAGTTCAGGTCGCAGGACACCATGAGGCCCTTCTTATGGGCCGCGACGCAGGCGTCCAGGCAGATCTCCGGCATTTCGCCGCCCAGTGCGGGGGTGATGCCGGTGAAGTGGAACCAGTCAGCGCCTTCAAAGATCTTGTCCCAGTCAAACTCGTCCCGCTTTGCCAGTGCGATGGAGGAACCGGCGCGGTCGTACACGACCTTGCTGCCGCGCTGGGAAGCGCCCTTTTCGCAGAAATAGATGCCCAGGCGCGGGCCGCCGCGCAGCATCATCGAGGTGTCGACACCGTAACGCCGGAGCGCGTTGACGGCATTCTGGCCAATCTCATGATCCGGCACCTTGGATACGAACGCCGCTTCGTTCCCGTAATTGACCAGGGATACCGCTACGTTCGCCTCGCCGCCGCCATAAGTAGCGTCAAAAGTGTCTGCCTGCAGAAAACGCAGATATCCCGGAGGATTCAGACGCATCATGATCTCACCGAAAGTAATCACCTTGCCCATAACGAACACCGCCTTTCATTGTAAACGCGCATCGTGGCGCATCAATTGCGGCTTCCTGCCGCTTCAATTCATTTTACCATAGATCATCCGCTCATGACAAGCAGCAATTCACAAAGAATCCGATGATTGCGGATCACAGCCTGTCCACACGGTATATCCCGCATTTCAGATACTCCGTCTCCGGCATGGACGGCAGGATCGGGTGGTCTCTCCCCTGGGTGCGCAGCTCCACCTGCATCAGGCGCACATGCGCGTCCCTGGCCGCCTCCAGGATCACCCGGACGAACTCGTCCCTGTGCATGTGCTGGGAGCAGGAGCAGGTGACCAGATAGCCGCCGTCGCGCACGAGCTTCATGCCCCGCAGGTTGATCTCCTTGTATCCCCTGCGGGCAGCGTCCACCGTGGAACGGGTCTTGGTGAAGGCGGGCGGATCCAGGATCACCACGTCATAGCGCTCGTCGGTCAGGGTCTTCGCTTTCAGCCAGTCGAACGCGTTGGCGCATTCAAAGCTGATCTGCCCGAATCCGTTCAGCTCCGCGTTTGCCCGGGCGGTCGCAAGGGCCTCTTCGGATATATCCACTGCCGTCACGGCCCTGGCGCCGTAATGCGCCGCGTGAAGCGCGAACGCGCCGGTATGGGTGAAGCAGTCCAGCACTTCCGCATCCCGCACGAAGGGCGCGATCGCCGCGCGGTTCTCCTTCTGGTCGAGAAAATAGCCGGTCTTCTGCCCGTGCACCACGTCCACCCGGAAACGGATGCCGTTCTCGGACATGACGATCTCATCAGGCAGGGTGCCGCTGAGCAGGCCCGCGGTCTCCTCCAGTCCCTCCAGCCGCCGCACCGGCGCGTCGCTGCGTTCATAGACCGCCCGGGGATGCAGCTCGTCGTTCAGCGCCGCTACGATCTCCCCGCGGAAACGGTCCATTCCCAGGCACATGATCTGTATCACGATCACCGGCCCGAAAGCATCCGCCACCAGTCCCGGCAGCCCGTCGGACTCGGAAAAGATCAGCCTGCAGCTGGTCAGGTCGGCAAAACGGCGCCGGTAGTTGACGGCGTGCCTGATACGTTCACGGATGAACGCCCCGTCCACCGGCGTTTCGAAACGCGTCAGCAGGCGCAGGGACATCTGGCTTTTCGGATTATAGAATGCCTGGCCGAGAAAAGCGCCGTTTGCGGCGCAGACGCGCACCACATCCCCCGGCTGCGCTTTCGCGTCAGCCCTGGCGATATCGCTGCGGAATATCCATGTCTGTCCCTGATAGACGCGTTTTTCCTTTCCGGGCACCAATGTGCATGCAGCTTGCATAATGGATGCAATATCCTTTCTTCAAAATCGCCCCCGGACGTCGAACGATCCGAGGGCGAATCCTCATACGGTAAGGAGATTATTTGAGGTTCTCGCGGATCTTCGCGATGTCCTCGGCGCTCACGCCGATACCCAGCAGGTACTGCTCGGCGCAGGCAGCCAGATCCGCATCCGCAATATCGGCAATGCCGAAGGCCGTGGCCAGGCTCTTTTTGATGTTGCTGTTGGCAATGACCTGGTAACGGTCGCCGTCCGGCTTGACCGCATAGTAATTGTAGTAGGTGACCATATAATCAGCGACCACTTCGTCCGCAGTAGCGCCCATCAGGCACTCCAGGACGGCGTTCACAAAGCCGGCGCGGTCCTTGCCCTCGGTGCAGTGCACCAGGTAGGGAGCTTCATGCGCCGCCATAAAGCTGATGCCTTTCGCGAGACCGGCTTTGAATTCCTCAGCGGAGAAATCGACGCCCAGGTTCAGCGCGATGATATTCTGTTTGGAATAATAGCTGTCGGCAAAGCCTTCATAGCCCTTCATGGTTTCCTCATTGTCCGCGAGGTTGATGAAGGTCTTGACGCCCGCTTCCGCAGCAGCCGCATCGGCTTCCTTATTGCGGCCGATTTCCGGGTTCACGGGGTTGGAGGAGCGGTAAAGCTTGCCCTGGCCCATGCCGGTGGTGGCGACCATACGGAAGTTCGCGAATTCGGCGTCCGTCAGCTCGGGATAGTCCTCGCGGTTGTTGGAGCGCGCCAGCTGGTGCATGACCCACGCGTCATAATAGCCGCCCTGCTGAGCCATCACGATGCTCACGGCGACAGGCTCTTTGACACCCTCGTTGATGTGCCAGACGAAGCCGGGATCGGCTTCGATCTTTTCCTTGGTGGCGATACCGGCGGTGGTGGCCAGGTCGCCCATGTTGATGGCAACGATGATATAATCATCGCCGGGGCTGTTGCACAACCCCGGCAACAAAAACGGAGC
>JBGUIY010000129.1:0-22410 GCA_045113475.1 Christensenellales bacterium
CCTGCGACGGTACGTACCATATCCGGGCGAGCGATCCGGCGGCGGACCTGCGGCTGAACCGCGTGCAGGTTTTTGCCGGGGACGAGATACATCCGGATGCCCAGACGTGGCAGGAACCGGAAGGCGCGATGGATCTGCTGCAGATCGTGACGCATCCGGACGATGATCTCATCTGGTTCGGCGGCCTCCTGCCTACCTACGCGGGCGAAAGGCACATGAAAGTGCTGGTGGCCTACGCGGCAATGCGAGGCGCGCTGCCAGCTGGCCGCTTCAACGAACTGCTGGACGGGCTGTGGACCTGCGGTGTCAGGTTCTATCCTGAGTTTGGACCCTTTGCGGATTTTCATGCTCAGTCAGTTCCGATGGTGACCAGCCGCTGGGGCGCAGGCGCGGCCGAAGCCTGGTGTACCGGGCTGATCCGCCGCTATCGTCCCAAGGTGGTGGTGACCCAGGACCTTCGCGGCGAGAGCGGGCACGTCCAGCACAAGGCGCTGGCTCAGGCAGTGGTCGATGCAGTGACGGAATGGGCGGGAAACGCGGATCGCGATCCCGAAAGCGCAGCGGCCTACGGCCTGTATACCCCGCAGAAGCTGTATATCCACCGTTATCGCCAGCATGAGATCTTCATGGACTGGGACCGTCCGCTGAGCGCTTTTAACGGCAAAACCGGCGCGCAGGTGGCCCGGGAAGCTTTCCATAAGCATGTTTCCCAGCGCAAAACCTATTATAGTATCTATATGAGCGGCCCTATGGATTCACGCTATCTGGGCCTGTACTTCTCGGCCGTCGGCGAGGATGCGGACAAGAACGATCTGTTCGAGCACGTGGACCTGACGCCCGAGGCACAGCCGGACCAATAAAACAGAACATTAGTCTGCTGTTCCAGCAGGCGCGGCGGTATAAAGCCTCACTTTGTTAGCACTCGATGCGATCGAGTGCTAATTTTCTGTTGCAATCCACTGAAAAGGGTGCTATAATAGGCCCGCGGTATCGGGAACGATGCTGTGCCGGGCCCGGTCGGACAGGCACGGAAGTTCTATTCAATGACGAGGAGGCAAACCCTATGCAATCTGGCAGCATTTCCATCGACGCGAAAAATATCATGCCGGTCATCAAACGCTGGCTTTATTCTGACAAGGACATCTTTATCCGTGAAATGGTCTCCAACGGCTGCGACGCCATCACCAAGTACAAAATGGCCCAGCCCGGCGCGGAGGACGATTTCCGCGTGACCGTGACGGTCGACAAGGAAGCCGGCGAGCTCCGCTTCACCGACAACGGCATCGGCATGACCGCCGAGGAAGTCGAGAAGTACATCAACCAGGTGGCGTTCTCCGGCGCGGAGGAATTCCTGAAGAATTACGAAGGCGCGGACCAGAGCGGCATCATCGGCCACTTCGGCCTGGGCTTCTATTCTGCCTTCATGGTGGCGGATAAGGTGACCATCGACACCCTGTCCTGGCAGGACGGCGCCCAGCCCGTGATCTGGGAGAGCGACGACGGCATGGCCTTCACCATGCGCGACGGCGGCCGTACCACCCGCGGCACCACCATCACCCTGCACATCATGGAGGATGAGAAGGAATTCCTGGAGGGCACCCGCGTGCGCGAGGTGCTGGAGCGCTACTGCGGCTACATGGCCACCCCGATCTATCTGGAAGACCTGGAAGCCATCCGTGAGGCGGAAAAGCGTAAGGCCGAGGAAGCAAAGAAGAAGGCTGAAAAGGCGAAGGAAGCCAAGGAAGGCGACGAAGCCAAGGAAGAGCCGGACGACGAGTTCAACACCGAGGCCGGAGAGACCGAGGAAAAGCCCATCAACGATACGCATCCCCTGTGGCTGAAAGCCCCCAAGGACTGCACGGACGAGGAGTACAAGGCCGCATACCGCAAGCTGTTCAACACCTGGGAGGATCCGCTGTTCTGGGTGCACCTGAACGTGGATTACCCCTTCAACCTGAAGGGCATCCTGTACTTCCCGCGCATCCGCAAGGACTTCGGCGTGAACGACGGCCAGATCAAGCTGTTCAACCGTCAGGTGTTCGTGGCGGACAACATCAAGGAGGTCATTCCCGAATTCCTGATGCTGCTCAAAGGCGCCATCGACTGCCCCGACCTGCCGCTGAACGTGTCCCGTTCCTTCCTGCAGAACGACGGCTATGTACGCCGCCTGTCCCAGCACATCACCAAGAAGGTGGCTGACAAGCTGAACGCCCTGTTCAACACCGAGCGCAAAACCTTCGAAGGCTACTGGAACGACATCGCGCCCTTCGTCAAGTACGGCTGCACCAAGGAAGAAAAGTTCTTCGAGCAGGTCAAGAACATCCTGCTGTTCAGGACCACCAGCGGCGAATACCTGACCCTGAAGGAATACCAGGACAAAAACAGCGAAAAGACCGAAAAGAAGGTCTTCTACACCACCGAGCCCCAGCGCCAGGCGGCGGCAGTGCAGCTGTACACCGAGCGCGGCATCGACGTGGTGGTCATGGACACGCTGATCGACCTGAACTTCATGTCTTTCCTGGAATACTCCGGCGGCATCGAGGGCCTGGCTTTCGTGCGCGTGGACGCGGACATCGCGGGCCTCAAGCAGGAAGGCGGGGAAGACGAGAAGATCGACGACGAGGCGATGCAGGATTACTTCCGCAAGGTCCTCGACCAGAAAGAGCTGACCGTCAAGTCCGAATCCCTGGCGGATCCTGACCTGCCGGTGGTGCTGACTGAGGAGGAGCAGGTGCGCCGCTACAAGGAAATGAGTTCCTTCTACGGCCAGGACTTCCCCTTCCCGTCCCGCTATACCCTGATCCTGAACCGCCGTTCCCCGGCGGTGCAGAAGCTGGAGAAAATGCCCGACGGCGAGACCCGCGACCTGCTGGCCAGGCAGCTCTACGACATCGCCCGCCTCTCCTCCCGCCCGCTGGAGGCCGAAGACCTGAAGGCCTTCATCGCCCGCAGCAACAAGCTGGTGGAGATGCTGGCGCAGGAGAACGGCTCTGAAGAAAACAAGGAATAAACTTATCTGAGCAAAGCGACAGGCGGGTGGAATACCCGCCTGTTTTGCTGCTGAAAAGCATGAACGGTTCTGGCAAATCATGCGTGCCTGCGAGCGGCCTTATACTAATTCTTATCTAAATAAATGTGCATATGTGGGATGGATTTTGGGGCAGATCAAGGAAGACGTCCGAAAGCGTATCCGAAGATACGGTGAGGACGGCTGACGCAGAGATGTCACAAAAGCCGCCCACAGACGTGCATGTTTTAGGTGAGAATTAGTATTATCATACGCGGTTCAGCTGGCTCCATTGTGCTGAAAGCCTGAAGCTGTCATATCTTGTATTTTGAACCGGAATACGCTATAATCCTGCTGCTGTCCAAGAGTGTTTCTCCTGCCGCCGGCAGAAGCGGCGGGGGCGGAAGCGAGGTATATGAAGATGTCTAACGACGTGAAAGAGTTGAAGCAGGATCGCGACAAGACCATCGTGCGGACGAGCGTGATCGGGATCGGGGCCAATCTGGCACTGGCGGCGGCCAAGGCTTCCGCGGGGATGGTTGCAAATTCCATCGCGATGGTGCTGGATGCGGTCAACAACCTGAGCGACGTGCTTTCGTCCGTGATCACGATCATCGGCACGCGGCTGGCGGGGCGTGCTCCGGATAAAAAGCATCCGCTGGGGCACGGGCGCATCGAGTATCTGAGCACCATGATCATCGCGGCCATCGTGCTGTACGCGGGCATCACTGCCCTGATCGAGTCCGTCAAGAAGATCATCTCGCCGGAAACGCCGGCGTATTCCTGGCTGACGCTGGGCATCATCGCCGCGGCTGTCGTGGTCAAGATCCTGCTTGGCCGGTATTTCCGCCGGATGGGGAAACAGGTCAACTCCGGCGCGCTGCAGGCTTCCGGCTCGGACGCGCTGTCCGACGCGGCGCTTTCGGGTTCGGTGCTCCTGTCTGCCCTGGTCTTCATGCTGAGCGGGGTGAACCTGGAGGCGTGGGTCGGCGTGCTGATCGCGTTTTTCATCATCCGCGCCGGTTACGGGATGCTGGCGGAAGCGGTGGACGAGCTGCTCGGCAAGCGCCTGGACGCCGAAACGTCCGCGGCCATCAAGGAAACGATCTGCGCGGAGGAGCAGGTGAGCGGAGCGTACGACCTGATCCTCAACAGCTACGGCCCCGAGCGGGTCATCGGCTCTGTCCATATTGAGGTGCCGGACACGATCAGCGCGGTGGAGCTCGACCGCCTGGAGCGCCGGATCGCCTATCAGGTGCTGGAGAAGCACGGCGTGCTCATGACGGGCATCGGCATTTACGCCAGGAACACCACGGACGACCGTGTGCTGGAGATGCAGACCCAGATGACGCGCATGATCATGTCCCACGAGGGGATCTTGCAGGTACATGGCTTCAGCGTCAACGAAGAGGAAAAGACGATCTACTGCGACGTGATCGTGGATTACGACCGGGCGGACCGCAAGGCGATCTTCGAGCATATTTCCAGCGAGGCCGCGGCGATGTATCCGGATTACCGGCTGCAGCTGGTGATGGATATCGACGTGTGACCCGCACGGAAGCGGGGGCAGGGTTTTCTTGATGATTAAGCGCCGGTTCGGGCGGTTTCAGACGTTTTTTGCCTGATAATTGCCGATCAGGCGCTTCTTTTCTTGCCTTTTTGGAATAATGCTGCTATAATATATCGTCACGCCCGCGCCGGCAGCGCGGCCGTGCCGACGAATCTACAGGTTTTATCTGATATCGAGGAGGATGTTTCCGCGTGCCAACCACGAAATTTGACAAGGAATCCATAAAAGAGTCCATTCTGGGCAAGCTGCAGCGCTACAACGGCAAGTCGCTGGAGGATGCGACCGAGCACCAGATCTATTACGCGATCGCTTCCACCGTCCGCGACCAGGTGATGCAGAAGTGGGCCGAATACCGCAAGAACGACAAGCACTACCTGGGCAAACGGCTCTATTACCTGTCCGTGGAATTCCTGACGGGGCGCAGCCTGATGTGCAACATGCTGAACCTGTGCTCCACCGATACATATATGGAAGCCATGAAGGAACTGGGCATCGACTGGCGCAAGGTCGTCCGCGAGGAGCCCGAACCCGGCCTGGGCAACGGCGGTCTGGGCCGTCTTGCCGCCTGCTTCATGGATTCGCTTTCTTCCCTGAACATTCCCGCCATGGGCTGCACTATCCGCTACGAGTACGGCCTGTTCCGCCAGAAGCTGCTGAACGGCCAGCAGGTGGAGCTGCCTGACGACTGGCTGGAAAACGGCAACGTCTGGGAAGTCGCCGACATGGAGGACACCTGCGAGGTGCATTACGGCGGCTGGGTCGAGGAGAAACAGGAAGACGGCCGCATGTATTTCGTGGAACACGATTACAACACTGTGCAGGCCGTGCCGTACGACATGCCCATCGTGGGTTATGACACGCCGACGGTCAACACTCTGCGCATGTGGCGCGCGAAATCCTCCCGGACCATGGATCTGAAGGATTTCAACTCCGGCAATTTCGTCAAGGCCATGCAGGAAGAAGAACTGGCCACCGTGATCTCCAAGGTCCTGTACCCGGAGGACAACCACTACGAGGGCAAGGAGCTGCGCCTGAAGCAGCACTATTTCTTCACTTCCGCGACCCTGCAGTACGCGATCAAGGACTTCAAGCGACGTTTCGGCTGCAACTTCCAGCTCTTCCCGGACAAGGTGACCATCCAGATCAACGACACGCATCCGGGCCTCGCGATCCCCGAGCTCATGCGCCTGCTGATGGATCAGGAGGGCCTGGGCTGGGACGAGGCCAGCGCCATCGTCCAGCGCACGGTCGCCTACACCAACCATACGGTCATGTCCGAGGCGCTGGAGCGCTGGCCGGAGGAAATGATGCGCAAGCTGCTCCCGCGCATCTACATGATCCTGCAGGAGATCAACCGCCGCGTCTGCGCGCGCCTGGCGAACGAATACCACAACGGCATGGATCCGCGCATCGCGGGCATGGCGATCACCGCCTACAACATGGTGCACATGGCCAACCTGTGCGTGGCCATGAGCTATTCCGTGAACGGCGTCAGCCAGCTGCACGGCGACATCCTCAAGAAGCAGACCTTCCGTGACTATTACCAGGTCATGCCGGAGAAATTCACGGCGATTACCAACGGCATTACCCACCGCCGCTGGCTGATGGTGGCGAATCCGGGTCTGCGCGACCTGATCAACGAGACGATCGGAACGGCCTGGATCCATGAGCCGGAACGCCTGAAGGAGCTGCTGCCCTACCGGGACGACGCGGCCTTCCGCGACCGCTTCCAGCGCATCAAGCGGGACAACAAGATCGCCTTCAGCAACATGCTCTCCGCGCGCCAGGACATGACGGTGGACCCGAGCTTTATGTTCGACGTCCAGGCCAAGCGCCTGCACGAGTACAAGCGCCAGCTGCTGAACGCCCTGCACATCATGGTGCTGTACAACCGCATCATGGACGACCCGACCTTCACCATGCAGCCCCGCGCCTTCATTTTCGGCGCGAAGGCCAGCCCGGCCTACTACATGGCGAAGCAGATCATCCGCCTTCTGCTGGCGATGAGCAAGCTCATCGACAAGTCCCCCCGCGCCCGGGAGATGCTGCAGCTGATCTTCCTTGAAAACTACGACGTGTCCAGCGCGGAGTGCCTGATCCCCGCGGCCGACCTGTCCGAGCAGCTGTCCCTGGCCGGCAAGGAAGCCTCCGGTACCGGCAACATGAAGTTCATGATGAACGGCGCGGTGACGATGGGCACCATGGACGGCGCGAACATCGAGATCAGCGAACAGGTGGGCATGGACAACATCTACATCTTCGGCATGCGCGCCAACACCGTCCACGACCTGGACAGCGAGGGCAGCTACCAGCCCATGCACATCTTCGAAACCAACGGCGAGCTGCGCAAGGCGCTGACCAATATCATCGACGGCACCCTGTTCCCGGAGAACGCAGCTGCCGTGCAGGAGATCTACCACAACCTGCTCTTCAACGATGTCTACTATGTGCTCAAGGACTTCGGTTCCTATTCCATGGCCCAGCGCCGCGTGGACCACGATTATCAGGACCGGGAGAAGTGGCTGCGCATGGCGATCACCAACACCGCCAGCTCGGGCATTTTCTCCTCTGACCGGACGATCCGCGAGTATAACGACAAGATCTGGCACATCAACGCCAGAGACTGGACCAGGAGATGAAACGGGACTGCCGGGTCTGCCGGCTGATCGCGCTGTGGGCGGCGCTGCTCCTCTGTGCGGCGCCGCTGAGCGCCTTTGCGGACGGGAACGCGCTCGGCGAGCGCCTGAGCGGGCTCGATGCCGGTGAGCTGACCGAGCTGAAGACGCTGATCGACCTCCGGCTGCGGGCGCTGGGGGAATACCCCTTCGTCAAGCTCAGCGAAGGCAGCAAAGGCGACGAGGTGACCGCCCTTCAGAAGCGGCTGAAGGAACTGGGCTATCTCAGCTCCGAGCCTGACGGGCGGTACCGCCAGAAAACGACCGCCGCCATGAAGGCCTTTGAAAAGGCGGCGGGGCTGAAACGGGACGGCATCGCCTCCGTGGAGGATCAGAAGCGGCTTTTCGCCGACGATGCCCCCGCGCAGCCGACGCCGACGCCCTCTCCGACGCCCAAACCGACCAGAACGCCTGATATCGCCAGGGATTACGGGAAGTTCGATTACCGGCTGGCGGGCCTGATGCCCGACAAGTACCAGGGCAGCCGCTACCGGCTGACCGGTGTGCTGCTTTCCGTGCTGGACGAGGAACAGTTCTGGCTGGTACGGCTGGGGGACGGCGGGCTGGCGGCCGTACGGGGCGCCGGCGCGCAGCGCTCTGCCGGCGCGACGGTCAGCGTCTGGGGCGAGTATGCGGGCCTGACGGGCTACCAGAGCGAAAGCGGCCCGGTGACCCTGCCGCTGTTCAACTGTGAACATCTCGAGTAAGAGGGGGTTCAAACATGAAAAAGCTAGCGATCTGCCTTTTTCTGATCGGCATTATCGTGGCTGCCGCGGCCATTGGCGTCGGCATCCTCGTCCGGGACAATGAGGAAGTCCAGGCGATCTCCGCCGTCACCGGCATCCCCATCACGCCGGACCGGGGCGTCGACCTCCGCCAGGCGGCGCTGAACGGGAACCTGCGGATGTCCGGCGTGGTGTCCTTCCTGCTGCAGATCTATCCCTACATCACGAAGGTCACGACCATCAGCGCGGCGGTGGCCGCCTTTGGGCTGCTGCTGCTGATCCTGGTGCTGATCATCAAGCCGGTTCTGTCCATCATCCTGCTGGTCCTGATCGCGGCCGCCATCTATTTCGGCTCTCAGGGCCACCTGGGTCCGGAAGTCGGCCGGTTCGTGAACATGATCCTGGATCAGCTCAAGGGATATTTCGATCAGATCGTCAGTTTTGTCAATGAAACCAAGCTGGTCGATACGATCCAGAACCTGGTCAACAGATAAAATTTCAGCTTGCCACAATAGGGTTTTTCCTGTATAATAGCCAAGCTGTCATTATTGCGCAAGTAAGGAGATGCATTGTTATGCGAAAGAAGCTGTTCCTGTTGCTGTTACTGGTGGCGTGCATCGCGCTGAGCGGCTGCGCCCTCGTGGTCAAGGACCCCGTGCGTGACGCGCAGCAGGTGATCGTGGATGTAAACGGCGAGACGGTCGACAAGCAGACGGTCAAAGAGAGCATCGCGGACTACACCAACTACATGTATAGCAATTATGCCCAGATGTACGCCATGTACGGGATGTCTTTCGACCCGAAAAACATCGACACCACCGGCTATCCCCAGCAGGTGATCGACAACACGGTGCAGGAACTCGTGCTCAAGCAGAAGTTTGCCGCCCTTCCCGAGCTGGCCTTCACCGAGGAAGATGAAAAGGCCATCGCGGAGGAAGCGCAGAAGGAATACGACCAGAATATCGATCAGGTCAAGACCATGTATCTGAGCGATTCCGGCAAGGAAGGCGACGAGCTGACTGCCGCGGCTCAGGAATATGCCCTGAAGCTTGACAGCCGCTATACCCTGGATTTCGTCAAGGAGCATGTCCGCGAAGAAAAGATGGTCGAAAAGCTGCGCGAATATGCGATCAAAGACGTGGCCGTGACCGAGGACGATATCAAGGCCGAGTTTGATTCCCGCGTGGCCAGCGCCAAGGAAAACTACGAGTCCAATCTCTCCTCTTTCGGTTCTTCCGTAAATTCCAACGGCACGGTCTACTACCGTCCCGCCGGATACCGGTATGTGAAGCAGATCCTGGTCGGCTTCCCGGACGATCTGAAGACGGCCATCACCGATGCCAACAGCGCGAAGAGCACCGCCCAGACGGCTGTGAACAACGCCCAGAAGGCTGTGGACGACAACGTGAACGCGCTTGCCGCCGAAGGCCTGACCGACGAAGCGAAGGCTGAGCTGGAAGCCGCTGCCGAAGGACTGAAGACCACACTTGCTGAAGCGCAGGCGGATCTCGAGCAGAAGACCGCCGCCGCCGACAAGGCCCTTGCCGCCGCATTTGAGGCCATCCAGCCCACCCTGGACGAGGTCAAGACGAAGCTCGCCGCCGGCGAAGACTTCGAAGCCCTGATGGAGCAGTACAACACTGACCCCGGCATGAAGACCGAGCCCGGCAAGACCAACGGCTACGCCGTGTGCGAAGGCTTCAGCTCCTTCGATCCCGCCTTCGTGACCGCCGCCATGGGCCTGGAGAAGATCGGCGACGTATCCGAACCGGTGAAGAGCGACAGCTACGGCTACTACATCATCCGCTATCAGTCCGATATCGATGAAGGCCCCGTGGCCCTGGAGGATGTCCGCAGCATCGTGGAGCCCGCCGCGCTGAACGCCAAGCAGAACAACACCTATAACGATACGGTGAAGAAGTGGACCGACGAAGCGAAGATCAAGACCTACATCGACCGTCTGAGCAACTGAGTCAGGCGGATCACGGACTCCCGGGTGTGAAACCCGGGAGTTTTTCCGTTGAAGGGCTTTTGTTTTTCTGCTGTATTACGCGGCGATTCCGCTTGACAAGCGGAAGGATGTCTGTTATAAATTTGCCAACCCGCAGATGAAGAGTGAGTAGGCACGGATCATCTCTCCCAGAGAGCCGCCGGCGGTGGAAGCGCGGCAGAGGTTCCCGGGCTGAATGGACTTCAGAGGGCGAACAGAAAGGGGCAGGGCCCCGAGTATGCGAGACGGAGAAGGCGCTCCGTTATCAAAGCCGGCATATGTAGTATGCGTCGAGAGGGCGTCCGCGAGGGCGCCAAGCAGGGTGGCACCGCAGGATATTTCCTGTCCCGGCAAGCAATTGCCGGGGCAGTTTTTTTGTGGATAAGGAGGATGTGCCGTATGAAGGGAAAGATCGTGATCTTAGGCGCGGGCCATGTGGGTTCGCACGTGGCGCGGGCGCTGGCAGCCGGCAATATCGGAAGCGAGATCGTGCTGGTGGACTGCGTGCCGGGCAAGGCGGATGCCCAGGCCATGGACGTGGCGGACGCGCTGACCTGGCCCTGTGCGCCGGTCCTGGTGCGGGTGGGCGGCTATGCGGACTGCACGGACGCGGACGTGACCGTGGTCGCCATCGGCAAGGCGCGGGAGCCGGGCCAGACGCGGCTCGACCTGCTGGGGGATTCGGTGCGCATGGTCCATGATCTCTGCCGGACGCTGAGCGGCGCCGGCGTGGGCGGGCCGGTGATCAGCATCACCAACCCCTGCGATATCATCGCGGACCTCGTGCGCAAGGAACTGGGGCTGGACCGCTCCCGCGTATTCGGCACGGGCACCCTGCTGGACACGGCGCGGCTGATCCGCACGCTGTCGGAGCAGACCGGCGTTTCTCGGGACCGGATCGACGCCTGCGTCCTGGGGGAGCACGGCGATTCCTCCATGATCCCCTTTTCGGCGGTGCGCATCGACGGCAAAGCGCCGGAGGATTTCCCGGGCTTTGACGCGGAAACGGCCCTGGCCCGTACCCACGAAATCGGCATGGACATCATCAACGGCAAGGGTTCCACGGAATTCGGCATCGGGCAGGCAGCTGCGTACCTGATCCGGAACATCCTGGAAAACAGCGGGGCCGTGCTGCCGCTGTCGGTAGAACTGCGCGGGGAATACGGCCTGGAGGGGGTCCACTGCGGCGTGCCCTGCGCGGTGGGCCGCGAAGGCGTGATGGGCATCTCCGAACTGCCCCTGACTGAGGCGGAAGCCGCGGCGCTCTTCCGCAGCGCCGGGGTGATCGAACGGCATATCCGGCTGGCGGACGACATCGTCCGCGGCCTGTGATAGAAATATCAAAAAATAAGGAGGAAAACACCATGAAGCGTTCCGTAAAGCTCGTCCCGGCGATCCTGACCCTGATCCTGGCTCTGTCCCTGGCAGTCTCCGCCCTGGCTGATCCGATCCGCGTGGCGGTGGTGCAGCCCCTGACCCATACGTCCCTGAACCAGATCCGCGATACCATCGTAAGCGAGCTGAAAAACAGCGGCCTCGAGTTCGAGATCGTCACCCGCAACGCGGAGGGCGATTCCAGCGTGCTGGCCACCATCCTCGAGAACGTGAAGAACGACGGCGTGGACATCCTGGTGCCCATTGCCACCAACACCGCCCAGAGCGCGAAAATGGTGTTCGAGGACGGCGACATCCCGGTCGTGTTCGCCGCCGTGTCCGATCCGGTGGCCGCCGGCCTGACGGGCGAGGACTGCGGGTTCATCACCGGCGTCTCCAACAACATCCCGGCGGCGGAGATCGTGCGCCTGATCTCCGACTTCCAGCCCGATTACAAAAAGATCGGCTTCCTGTATACCTCCAGCGAAACCAACTCTGTCTCCACCATCAACGCGGCCAAGGCTTACTGCGACGCCAACGGCATCGCCTACGAGGAAGCCTCCATCGCCAACCTCTCCGAGCTGCAGACGGCGGCGGAAACGCTGATCTCCAAGGACGTGGACGCGCTGTATACCGGCAACGACAACTCCATCGCCTCCGCCATGAGTATCTACATCGACGTGGCCTACGAGTACGGCGTGCCGGTCTACTGCGGCGCGGACTCCATGGTAGCGGACGGCGGTTTTGCTACCATCGGCGTCGACTACGTACAGCTGGGCAGGCAGGTGGCCGCCATCGTGGTGCGTCTGGCCCAGGGCGGACAGCCGGAAGATATTCCCTACGAGGTATTGAGCGAGTACGCCAAATTCGTCAACCTTCAGGCGGCGGAGCGGATCGGCATGGACATCGGCGCCGACATCCTGGCCTCCTACCGAGTGCTGGTGGAAGCGGACGGCACGAGCCACTTCGGGGAATGAAACGGGACATAAAGAAAACGGGAATAGTTGAATCAAGTGAGGAGTGAGGAGTTCAGGCGGAAACGCGTGACGGCGTTTCATCGGATGGCAATCCATGGCATAATCATTGATCCGGCCCGGTTCTGCCAGAAAGTGATAACGGATCTGGCTATGACAAGAAAAAAGAGAAATCGCGCAGCGATTTCTACTGCAGCTCCTCACTCCTCATTCCTCACTCCTCCCTCCTAACTCTTTTTACCCCTCCTCCTCTCCGCTCTGCATCGAAAGGACTTCCATGAACATCCTGAGTTTGCTGATATCCGCCCTCGGACAGGGCATGATCTACGCGCCGATGGCGCTGGGCGTGTTCATCGCGTTTCGGGTGCTGAACACGCCGGATCTCACCATCGACGGCAGCTTTGTGGCCGGCATGTGCGCCTGCGCGGTGGTCACCATCGCGGGGCATCCCTACCTGGCGCTGCTGTGCGGGCTGCTGGTGGGCGCGCTGGCGGGGCTGGTGACCGGCCTTTTGCAGACCAAGCTGCGCATCAACCCGATCCTGTCCGGCATCCTGACCATGACGGGCCTGTATACCATCAACTTCATGGCGCTGGGCGGGCAGTCCAACCTGTACCTGCAGCGCACGGTGGTCAACGCCGCCGGTGCCGAGACGCAGGTGGCCAGCGATACCCTGTACAAGGCCTTCCGCTCCCTGATGGTGAGCCTGACCGGCAACCGGCGCTTCGACAACAACCTGAGCATCCTGATCGTCACCGGCCTGATCGTGGCGGCAGTGGCGGCAGTGCTGGCGGTGTTCTTCTTCACGCGCACGGGCATGGCCATCCGCGCCACCGGCGACAATGAGGAAATGGTGCGCTCGTCCTCCATCGACGCGGACCGCTCCCGTATCCAGGGCATCATGCTCTCCAACGCGCTGGTGGGGCTTTCCGGTGCGCTGCTGTGCGAGCAGCAGCGGTACGCGGACCTGAACTTCGGCAGCGGCATGCTGGTGGTCGGCCTGGCCTCCGTGATCATCGGGCAGGTGTTCTTCGGGCACCGGGGGATCACGCTGGGCATCGTCTCCGCGGTTGCCGGCTCGCTGGTCTACCGGATCATCCTGCAGGTGGCCTACCGGGTCGATATGCCCAGTTACGCGGTCAAGCTGCTCTCGGCGGTGATCGTGGTGACCGCCCTGTCGATCCCGCTGCTTCGGCGAGTGATCGCCGAGCGCCGCGCGGAGCGGGAGGAGGAAAGCGCATGAGCGGACTCAGCCTGGTCGGCCTCAGAAAGACCTTTGAAAAAGGTACGCCCAACGCCAAGCTGGCGCTGGACGATGTCAGCCTGGAGGTGGCTCCGGGAGATTTCATCACCGTGCTGGGCTCCAACGGGGCGGGCAAATCCACGCTGTTTAACGCGATCCTGGGCAAGTTCCGCCTGGACCGTGGCCGCGTGATCCTGGACGGGGAGGACATCACCCGACAACGGGATTACCGGCGGGCGCTGAACATCGGCTGCCTGTACCAGGATCCCCTGCGTGGCACCGCGCCGAACATGACCATCGAGGAGAACCTGGCCCTGGCCTACACCCGCAAGGCCAGCAAATCCTTTTTCGCCGTGAACCGGAAGGACAGCGCCTATTTCCGCGAGCTGCTCAAAAGCCTGAACCTGGGGCTGGAGGACAGGATGAAGACCAAGATGGGCCTGCTCTCCGGCGGCCAGCGCCAGGCGGCGTCCCTGGTGATGGCGACCATCGCCGAACCCAAGCTGCTGCTGCTGGACGAGCACACCGCGGCCCTCGACCCGGCTACAGCGGAAAAGGTGCTTGATCTCACCCGCAGGATCATCTCGGAGCGGAACATCACCTGCCTGATGATCACCCATAATATGCAGTCCGCCCTGGAACTGGGCAGCCGCACCATCGTGATGGACAGCGGCCGTGTCGTGCTGGACGTAGCAGGGGAGGAGCGGGCGCGCCTGACCGTGCCGCAGCTCCTGGAACGCTTCCGGGAAAACGCGGGCCGGGAGCTGGCCACGGACCGGATGCTGCTGGGATAAAGACCGATCGGAAAACAAATAAAGCGGGGCTGCTGTTATGCGGCCCCGCTTTCGGGTGATGGTGTTATTCAGCCGTACTGCGGACAAAACCGACGGCAGGCGCGAAGTCCACGCCGCTTTCCCATTTCAGCATGAAGCTTTTGCCGTCGTTCGCCGGAATGATGGTGAAGCCGCCGCGGCTGTTCTCCAGCTTCGGCTCCGTCAGCTCGTACGTTCCGCTCTCGGTCAGGGGAATGTCGTAGAAGCAGCCGTTGCTGTACAGGAACCGGTCTTCGCTGCAGTCGTAGTTCATGGTGGCTTTGAACACGAAGCTGCCGTGGGAAACGGGGGAGACGATCTCCACGTCCCAGCCGCTGAAGGGGTTTTTCGCGATGGTCAGCTTGGTGAACTGGGTTTCGTGCTCGTGCCATTCGCCCAGCAGACGGGGCTCAAGCTCCTTGGGGTCGGGGGACGCGGTATAGAAGCCGCCGGTGACTTCCAGCACCTTGCCGCCCTCGGCCTTCAGGTCGAAGGAGTGGAGCTCGCTCACGACGCCGCGGTCGACGTATTCGAGGTAAACGGCGGTCTGGCCGTCGGCGGCGCAGGTGAAGCGGACGGAATATTGGTCCTTCTCCCGCTTTTCCCAGGCGACGGAAGCGCGTTCAGCCGAATTCGCGGGGATCACGGCGGTCCAGTCGCCGGTGTCGCCGGACAGGACGGGCACAGTCACTTCATAGCCGCCGTCCACGATATTGCCGGTGATGGGTCCGCGCTCGCCGGCGTCCTCCAGGGGCACGGGCGGCCAGTAGGGATCCTGGTAGGCGGCGACTGCGAGGCCGTTGGCGTTCACGTAATCACGGATGAAGCGGCGGATCACTTCCGCGGTGGCGGGAGCCATGCCGTCAGAGGCGTCGAAATACTTGTCCTCCAGTTCTTTGTCTCCCTGGCTGAAGCGTTCGATGTCCGCGGCGAAGTCTGTGCCGTCTCCGGCGGTCTCAACGGCCATTACGGTCCAGGCATCGCCGCTTTTTTCAAGGGTCATGATGCCGGGCGCCTCGCCGCCGGAGATGGTCTCCAGCACCTTGCCGTCGAGCACGTAATTGAAGCCCCAGAAGTCGCCGTAGACCTTCACGTGGCTGTCGTCGATCTGCTCCACCTTCAGGATCACGGGAGCGGGAATGGTCACGCACCCTTCCTCGGAGGCGAAGTTCTCCGACATGTCGCTGACGATGTAAGCGGCGACAGCGCCTTCGACGGCGTCGCTGCCGGTATAGGTGTAAGCCGGCAGGGGTCCCTCCGCGAGGGCTGCCCCGGCGCAGGCGAGAGCGGCGATCATCAGCAGTGCAAACAGTTTTTTCATTCGGTTTCTTCCTTTCTCCACGTATGTGGATGTATATAGTGCGGCGCGTCTTATGCGCTCATTCTTTTATACGCATAAAACGCGCCGATTACTGCGTTTTATCTGAAGATTATTTGCAAATCATACAAAGCTCGTGCGCTATCAGAATAAAAAAATCATCTGCGTCAGTCCGCGGCGCGGAGGATCAGCACGGTCAGCGCCCCGCCCTGGGTCATCGCCCGGATGCTGACCGGATAGGGCAGGTCGTTCCGGAAGGCCATGTCGGTGGTGCTGCCCACGGCGGAGTCGAAGGAGCGGGGAATGTACTGGACGCCGGAGGGACGGTGGGCGGACCAGGAGGTGATCTGCACAGGCAGGGCCAGCAGGGCGTTGTACAGGGTCGTGCTCACCTGGCAGACGCCGCCGCCCGGCCCCTTGCCGTCATGGCTGATGTTCTTGGCCACCTGATAGCCGTTGGACTGTTTGTATGGCGCGCAGAGGGCGTTGAAGGAGAATTCCTTGCCCGGCTCAACGACCTGGCCGTCGATGCGTTCGCAGCCCAGGGCGATGTTGTGCTGCCGGGGCTTCTGCAGGGGGGCGCCGGTCCGGTCGTTATAGTAGGTGGTGAAGCCGGCAATGATGTCGCCCGCCTCCGCGGCCTGCCAGTCGGCAAAGGCCCTGTATTCGCCCGCGCCTTCGGGCAGAACGGCGCTGCCCCGCCATACGGGCAGGCGCAGCGTGTCGTCGTACACGGCGATCATGGCGCCGGCCGCCGCGTCGAGGCCGCCGAACTTGCCGCCCTTGATGTTTGTTTCCGCCGCCAGGGTCACATACCCTTTGCACGGGGTGAACTGGGGCGAAGGCCAATGGACCGGATCCAGGGAGACGAAGCCCCACAGATCTTTGGTACGGACGTAGCCGGTACGGTCTTTGTATTGCACCAGGCACCAGCGCTCGCCGTATTCCAGCACCTCCACCTTGGCGTCCGTGCGGATCTTCCGGTATTTCCGGCCCTTGCCCATGCCCTCCCGCGGCTGGACGGATTTGATCGTGATCGCCGTATACCGCGCGGTGTCTGCGGCGGCTGTTTCCTCGGCATGGCATATCGCGCCTGCGGCCAGCAGGCAGACCAGCAGCCAGGCAGTGAACCTTCTGATCATGATACTGTCACCTCTGTTCGTCCCAGTGTATGACGGGAAAGCGGCCTTTCAGGCGCCGCGCCGTGCGCCTGGAGGGATTCACCAGCGCCGGATGCCCGACGAGGGCCAGCACCGCGGCGTCACCCTCCGAATCGCCGTAAGCGGCGGAAGCGGGGAAATCGGGCGTCATGCGGTTTTCCGCCAGCCAGGCCTTCAGGCGGCTGACCTTGGCTTCGCCCCGGCAGTTGTCCTCCGGGAGCCCGGCGATCCGGGTGCAGATCAGGCCGTCGGCGCCCAGGCGCCTGGAAAACGGGAGCATGTAGTTGTCCGTGGAAGCGGAAAGCAGCAGGATAAAGCGGCCGGCGGCCTGGTCCTGCGCCATCTGGCAGATCGCGCCGGGGCGCAGGCGGCTGAACAGCAGATCCGCAAAATCGCTGTCCAGCGCGGCCTTTTCCTCTGCGGTCAGCTTTTCCCGGAAGCGCAGCGCCCGGCGCTTGGCTTCGCCGGGGCTCAGGCGGCCGAGGCGGCAGCGGAGCCCGTCCAGCGCCGCGGCCAGCAGGCCGCGCAGGGGCATGATTCCCCGGGAACGGGCGAAGCGCAGATAAGCGACGATGCTGTCCCCGGCGATCAGCGTGCCGTCAAAATCGTAGATGGCCAGGGCGGTTCCGGCGCTCATAGCCCGTCCTCCGGACGGCGGAAATCCTCGTCGTCCTCGGGGTTGAGCACCTGGACGCCGGCCAGCTTGCGGTCCTCTCCCTCGTCGAAGGGCACGTCCGCGCCGGCGCGCAGGGCTTCCGTATCGAAGGCGAAGTCCAGGATCGCCGGCAGCTCGGGGATGCCGAGGCGCTCCAGGCGGCCCTGGGTCAGGCGGCCCGGGCCGGCAGGCGCGCTGGTCAGAATGGCCGCGTTGCGGATGAAAACGTTCAGTTCCCGGCCGGACAGGCTGAGCACGATGTTCTTGTGCCGCTTCTCGGTGATCCGGTGCAGCTGGGCGATGGTGCGCAGGTCGGGCTCGGAGCCGTCGGAAAAGGCCTGCATCTGCTGCTGCACGCTGAACATGGCCGGCAGGAGGCGCAGGTTCTTGCGGTACCAGGCGGTCAGGATGTCGTGATCCCCGAAGGAGGCGCCGGTCAGCATCAGGCGGGAGAGGGGGGCGCGGGGCATGTTCATCTGGACCAGCGTTCCCTCCACCAGCGCCTCGAGGCCGCGGATGCGGGCGGGCACGGTCATTTCGGTCAGCTTCACCGTGCGCTCGCGGCAGGTCAGGCGGATCTCCCGGTGCACGTCGAAGTCGTTGGCAGCGTTGAAATCAAAGGGAAAGAGGCAGAGCAGTTCGAACTGCTCGGGGGCCATATGCGGGCGTTCGTCCAGCTCCGTCTGTTCGGCGTACGCGCCGTAGCCGGCCTGGATGCTCTGGTATTTCCACTGCGAACGGTAGTTCCCCGCGGCGGGCAGGGCCAGCAGCACGGTGACGAGGAAGGTCAGGGCTACCAGGAACCAGCCCTCCCGGTACTGGGCGCGGTAAAAGCAGTATACAGCCGCGCCGAAAGACGCGGTTGCCATGATCTGCGTCAGGCGCAGCAGGGCCTTGGCGTGCCGCACTCGCCGCAGCGGTTCGGAGGGTTTGCGCTTCTGTTTCTTCATTCGGTGAGCTCCTTCTGCACATACGCGCGGGCGGCGCGCATGGCGGTGGGGATGGGCAGGCTGTCCATCTGGGACAGGGTGTAGAAATCCTTTTCCAGGGCGGGCGGTATTCCGGGGATATGCACGGCCCAGAGCCGCATCTCCCATATGCGATGGGTGAACACGTGCTTTGCCTCGCCGCGGTACTCGCATTCCGCGTCCGGCAGGCCCAGGGCGTTCAGCGCCTGCCCGGGGGCGGATTCGCTGAGGGCGAACACGTACATGCCCTTCAGCAGGGCTTCCCTGCGCTGCTTCATGTAGACCCGGGAGCCGGAAAAGATCATCAGCACGTTCAGCGGAACGCGCTTCGGCGGCGTTTTGCGGGGCAGCACGGGACGCGCCTCCGGCTCCCCGTTCAGGCGCGCCAGGCAGTATTCCCGCACGGGACAGGCGGCGCAGTCGGGCGTGCCGGGGGTGCATACCGTGGCGCCCAGATCCATCAGGGCCTGGTTGAAGTCGCCCGGCCGGCCGGGGGGCATCAGGCTGCGTGCCGCAGCGGTCAGGCGCTCAAGCACGTCCGGCCTGCTGGCGTCCTCCCCCTCGTCGGTCAGGCGGGCGAATACGCGGATCAGGTTCCCGTCCATGGCGGGAACAGGCTCGCCGAAGGCGATGGAGGCCACGGCCGCCGCCGTATAGGGCCCGACGCCCGGGAGGGTACGCAGTTCTGCCGCAGTGGCGGGGAAAACGCCGCCGTGCTCCCGCACGACCTGCTGCGCGGCCCGGTGCAGGTTGCGGGCGCGGGAGTAGTAGCCCAGGCCCTGCCAGCAGCGCAGCACTTCTTCCTCCTCCGCGGCGGCCAGCGCCGCCACGTCCGGGAACCGCGCCAGAAAACGCTCGTAATAGGGCGTGACGCTCTCCGTGCGCGTCTGCTGCAGCATGATCTCGCTCAGCCACACCCGGTAGGGGTCCCTGCTGCCGCGAAATACGAAGGCCCGGCCCTGCCGGTCGTACCAGCCGAGCAGCCGCCCGGCGAAGGTGTCAGCCCCGGCTGTTATCGTTTCGGTAATAGCGTCTCACTCCCCGTTCTGCTGTTTCTTCCCGCCCCGGAAAAGCCAGGCGTGGGCGATGCTGTTGGCCAGCCGGATATAGGGCGGGCGCAGGGCGCGGTCAGCCTGCTTCAGCCGTTCGATGATCGGGATGTGCTGCGGACAGCGCTTTTCGCAGCGCCCGCAGCCGATGCAGCGGGTGGCGAAGGGCGGCTCCTTCTGCAGGCTGATCACCTGGAAATACTCGAACTGTCCGGAGCGCCTGTTTTCGGTATACATGCGGTTCCAGCAGCGGAACGCGCCGGGGATGTCCACGCCCTGGGGGCAGGGCATGCAGTAGCCACAGGCGGTGCAGCCCACCTTCAGGTGCGCGTTGATGATGTCCCGCAGCCGGCCGTACAGCGCGTGATCGGCTTCCGTCAGCGTGCCCGGCAGCGTCTCGGAGGCCCAGCGGCAGTTTTCCTCCACCATGTCCAGGCTGTTCATGCCGGAGAGCACGCAGGTGACGCCGGGCTGGTCGTAGAGCCAGCGGAAAGCGAGCTCCGCGGGCTTTTTCCCCGGGGCTTCCCGGGCGATCAGTTCCCTGGCTTCTTCCGGCAGGGCGCTGACCAGCTTCCCGCCCCGCAGCGGCTCCATGATGATCACAGGGATCCCGCGGCTCTCAGCTGCCTCCAGGCCGCGCCGTCCGGCCTGGCTGTGCTCGTCCATGTAATTGTACTGGATCTGGCAGAAATCCCAGTCGTAAGCGTCCAGTATGCTCAGGAACTGCTCCGTGTTCCCGTGGAAGGAGAAGCCGATGCGGCCGATCTGCCCTTCGGCTTTCCGCTGTGCGATCCAATCGCGGATGCCGAGGCGCTCCAGCTTCTGCCAAGCCGCGAGGTCGGTCAGCATGTGCATCAGGTAGTAGTCGATATGCTCCGTCCGCAGCCGGCGCAGTTCCTCCCGGAAGTATTTATCGATCGCCGATGCTGAGTTGACCAGGTACTGGGGCAGCTTGGTGGCGATGTACACCTTGTCCCGCAGCCCTTCGCGCTCCAGGATCGTGCCGAGGGCCTCCTCGCTCCCGGGATAGGTATAGGCGGTGTCGAAGTAGTTCACGCCCAGCGCGGCGGCCCGGCGGATCTCTGCGGCGGCCTTGTCCAGGTCGATCCCCGCCCCGCTGCGGCTCAGCCGCATGCAGCCGTAGCCCAGCAGGGAGATCTCCCGCCCCTGTCTGTCCTTCCTGTATTGCATGAATCGATCGCTCCTTGAGACAGAATACAAAAAAATCCGTCATAAGGGAGAACCCGTTATGTCGGATGACTGCGGTGATCCACCGCAAACAGGAAACCCAAGATGCCGTTGTCCTCTGTATATTTCACCCGCTCCTAAGAACAGGCCGGAGCTCTGCGCGGTCTTTTGCCGTCCCCTGGCATGCCTTGCGGCACGGGGGCGTGACAGCCGAACCTGAAAACGACCCGAGCCCCGTTATTTGAAATGTGGGGAACAACAGAGAACTGGCGAACATCCCAGGACATCCCTGTGTCTGTTAGTATAGGCATCGCAGCAAAAAAAGTCAATGTCAGATTCGGTAACCATATTTGGAGAGTTCTTGTATAGTCAACGGATATTGAACCCGGATAAAAACAGTTCATCTTAGGCCGATCTGTTCCACTCTGCCTTTATCGGGTAATCTGATCGTACATCTTGGTGTTCTTTCGATCACCTTTCGCAGAGAAATGCCATGTTGATTGTATGAGCAAAGGTAAATCATGTAGAGGCGCCGCCTGCGGCGCCACGCCCCTAATACGGAAATCGGGATTCTGTTTCCCATAACACATTCACTGATCATGCTCATCGTGTTTCCACGTTGATGGCGGCGCAGGCGCCGCCGCTACGGCATATATCCATCTTTTCCATGCTGCCTTTGCAAGGTAATCTGATCGTACATCTTGGCGTGCTTTCGATCACCTTTTTGCAGCGAAATACCATGTTGATTGTATGAGCAAAGGTAAATCATGTAGAGGCGCCGCCTGCGGCGCCACGCCCCAAACATGGAAATCATGATTCTGTTTTCCATAAATACATTCGCTGACTATGCTTATCATATGTCCTCGCTGATGGCGGCGCAGGCGCCGCCGCTACAGTTATACCGATATTGCTGCATAATTACAACTCGACTCAGGCCTATCTGTTCCGCTCTGCCTTTGCCAGGCAATAATATCGTTGAAACGTGACGGCCTCAAAGACTTTCCAACGCAGCCGCGGGGGAAGGCGGCCGAACGCAGTGAGGCCGGATGAGGGCGCTGCATCATTCATGCCGTACCGGAAAAAAACTCTTGTCATTCCACCCGCAAAGGCATATAATATCCAAGTTGCGGTGCAATCCCGCTCATAGAGTACCGAAAGGATGATTCCCCATGAAAAACGTGACTGCAAACGAATTACGCGCCATGTTCCTGAAGTTTTTCCAGGACAAGGGCCATCAGCTGATTCCCTCCGCTTCCGTCATTCCGGAAAATGACCCCACCGTCCTGTTCACCACCGCGGGCATGCACCCGCTGGTTCCCTACCTGATGGGCCAGAAGCACCCCATGGGTACCCGTCTCACCGACGTGCAGAAGTGCATCCGCACCGGCGATATCGACGAGGTCGGCGACATGAGCCACCTGACCTTCTTTGAAATGCTGGGCAACTGCAGCCTGGGCGATTATTTCAAGAAAGAAATGATCCCCTGGAGCTGGGAATTCCTGACCAGCCAAAAATACCTGGGGCTTCCCAAGGACCAGCTGGCCTTCACCGTCTTTGAGGGCGACGCGGACTGTCCGCGCGACGAGGAAGCCGCCAACCTCTGGCGTTCCTGCGGCGTCAGGGACGACCACCTGTTCTACCTGCCCAAGGCCCATAACTGGTGGGGCCCCGCCGGCGTCACCGGCCCCTGCGGACCGGATAC
>JBGUIY010000130.1:0-8382 GCA_045113475.1 Christensenellales bacterium
GTTTCCCGCCGGGGAAAATCCTCCTCCCGTTTTTCCGCCAAGCATCCGTACAACTTTTCGCTGATGAAGGACGGGCAGAAGTGGGACCAGAGCCTGCTGGGCCTCCGGAACGACAGCGACTGGCTGCTGGACAGCGCCTACATCGACCGCTCCCGCATGCGCAACCGCGTGCTGATGGACATCTGGCACGAGATATACCGCCTGCCCTGGGATCAGACCCTGTCCGGCGCGACCAACGGCGTATATGTGGAACTGTTCGTGGGCACGAAGTACCGCGGCCTGTATGTGCTGGGCGAAAAGCAGGACCGCCGTCAGCTGGGCCTGTCGAAACCAGGCGGCAAATGGAACAGCTCTTTTTTCCGTACCAACGACAAGGGCAGCAACAACGCCAGCCCCGCCGGCTTTGTCAGCCTCGGCAAGTACAAGCCCGGCAGGGAGTCTCCCGACGTCTGGTACAACGTCAAGCTGCGCTACCCCCAGGGCAAAGACATCGACCATCAGGCCTATTGGAGCGACTTTTACGATTTCACCCGTCTCGTGGTGAAAGGGACAAAAGAGGAATTCGCGGAAAAAATCACCCAGTATGCCGACCTGGACAACCTGGCCCGCTACTGGCTGTTCGCCAATGCCGCGGACATGACCGACAACATGCGCAAGAACATGTCCTTCGTCCGCCTGGACGACCGTGACCCGCGCTTCAACCGCTATATCCTGGTGCCCTGGGACATGGACGCCTCCCTCGGCCGCTACTATTCCTCACAAAGAAGCAAGTCCCAGCAGGCAGTCAGCAACAGGCTGTTCGACCGCCTGATCGAGGAGAACCCGCACGAGTTCCGCCAGACGCTGTACACCCTCTGGCAGGCATTGAAAAAAGGCCCCCTCAGCCAGGAAGGCATCATGGGCCATTTCAAACACTACTACGATATCTTCCGCGAATCCGGCGCCGATCGCCGCGAAATGAGCAAATTCCCCACCTTCAAGAGCTATGTGGCAGCTCAGTACTCCTACAAGCTGAACTTTGAAGCCGAACTCGAATACATCAGCTCCTTCGTCGAAAAGCGGATGGAGTGGATGGACGGGAAAGTGGAAGAGATCTATGGCAAGTGAGGAATGAGGAGTAAGGAGTTCAGGACAGAATTCCCCGCTTTGCTCAGAATTCTCCTGATTCATAAGAACAGGAAAACCGTCGCAGACACTTACCGAAATGCAGACACAACACTATCCAAAGCTCCACTCTCCACTCTCAACATTCCACTCTCTTATTTTCTTCCCATCTCCAGCCTTTTCTCCGTCCACTGGCCGATCAGCTCCCTGTCGTGGGTGACGCAGACGACAGCGCCGGGGAAGGTGAGGATCATGGAGCGCATGACCGGAGCGGAGAGCGGCGAGAGGTTGCGGGTGGGCTCGTCCAGCAGCAATACGTCCGGGGCCTCCAGCATCATCCTGAGCAGCAGCACTTTTGCCCGCTGGCCGCCGGAAAGCGCGCCGATGGGATGCGTGATCTCGTCCTGGGTCAGTTTCATAGCGCCCAGGGTGGTGCGGATGCGCGTCAGTTGCTCCCGTGTGCCATCGGTATGCAGGTAAGCCACAGGGCTCTGGTCCAGCGGCAGCAGATCGTCGTACCGCTGGGGCATGTATCCGACGCGGAAGCCGCCGCGCTCCGCCAGCGCTTTCCGGATCAGGCGCAGCAGCGTCGTCTTGCCCGCGCCGTTTGGGCCGGTGATCAGCAGTTTCTCCGATCCGCGCAGCAGGATGCGCAGATCGCGGGCAAGCATCCGTTCCCCTGCCCGCAGTTCCGGCACGGTCAGGTCCAGTACCGTCCGCCCCGCCGGGATCGGCACGATATTCTCAAACGCTGCGTCCATCCGGTATTCCACCTGAGGCCGTTCAGCCGCATTCTCCGCTTCCCGCTCGAAGCGGTGCTCCAGCGACTTGACGGCCTTCATTTTCTTTTTCAGCAGCCGGCCGCCGGAGGGATCCCGGCGGCTGATGTTTTCCTGGGCATAGGCCACCGCCTGCTCGATGCGGTCAAAGCGCGCCTGGCGGTCCCGGGCCTGCCGCCGCTCCATCTGCCAGCGCTGCTCCTGCCGCTCGATGCCGTCTGCGCGCTGCGCCACATATTCGGCGTAGGGGATGTTCGCCAGCGTCCAGCGCGGTTCAGACCGCCGCAGCACCGATTCCAGATGCAGCACGGACGTGGCGGTACGCCGCAGCAGGTGCTCGTCGTGAGAAACATAGATGACGGGCAATCTACAGTCCAGCAGGAAGCGCTCCAGCGCCTCCAGGGCTTCCAGGTCCAGGTCGTTGCCCGGCTCGTCCAGGGCCAGCATGGTGGGACCCGCCGCCATCAGCGTGAGCAGACGCAGCTTGACGCGCTCCCCGCCGGAAAGGTTCCGCCAGGGCGTGTCGCTCCAGCACAGGTCTCTTGGGAGGCTCAGCAGGCGGTTGAGCTCCTCCAGCGCGGCGGGCTCCAGGGCCGCAAACGCGTCGCTTGACGCGCAGTATTCATAAGCGGTCAGACCCTCCAGATCCGGCGTCTCCTGGGAAAGGTAGCCCAGCCTTTCCCCCGTCAGGCGGACGGTGCCGGTCACTTCGGCCCAACCCTCAAGCCGTTCCGGACAGGCGATGGCCTGCAGCAGGGTCGATTTGCCGTCGCCTTCCTCGCCGATGACCGCCAGCCGCTCCCGGCCCGACAGCGTCAGGCTCAGGTCGCGGATCAGCGGCCTCAGATCCTGGGTATGTATGATTGTCAGGTGCTGTATATTCAGCATATATCCTCCGTTCCGCGTCCGGGCGGACGGCGCGTCCGAAAACCAAAAACAAAAGAAAGGCTTCGTCATACGCCGAAACCACCGATGGACGCGACATCAAAACCATCCTGGGATGGCTGCTTTGTCCCGTACGCATCATCGGTGATTATTTGCGCATGCTTCCGCCCCTTTCACTCCGGTTTACGACCGCCTTGCGGTGGTACTGCATCCATTATAACGGCTGGCACTGTTCCTGTCAAGAAACGGATGTCAGGAATCCATCGTCTTCGTTTCTGTATTCTCTTTGTTTTTTCCTTGACACCTTTGGATAATTGTATACAATAATACACGCATCCATCGCGGAATGTTCCGCGAAGAAGGGAAGTGTGTGAATTGCTGGAATTATCGCCGCAAACCAATCTGCTGGAAGAACGCAGCTATCAATACAATCTGCAGGATGTCCCGGAAGCGAACCTCTACCGAGACATATATCCCTTTGACGAAGTGCCGCGCATCGCCTTCAACCACCGCCGCGTGCCCATGTGCATGCCGGAAGAGATCTGGATCACCGATACCTCCTTCCGGGACGGTCAGCAGTCCGTGGAGCCCTATACCGTGGACCAGATCGTGCACCTGTACCAGCTGATGGCCCGGCTGGGCGGCCCGTACGGGATCATCCGCCAGACGGAATTCTTTGTATACAGCGAGAAGGACAGGGAGGCCGTGCGCCGCTGCCAGGAGCTGGGCTACCGCTTCCCCGAAATCACCACCTGGATCCGCGCCAGCCGCGACGACTTCAAACTGGTCAAGGATCTGGGCATCCATGAAACGGGCATCCTGGTATCCTGCAGCGACTACCACATCTTCAAGAAGATGAAGATGACCCGCAGCCAGGCCATGGAATTCTATCTGAAGACCGTGGCGGACGCCTTTGAAGCAGGCGTGATGCCCCGCTGCCACCTGGAAGACATTACCCGCGCGGACTTCTACGGCTTCGTGGTGCCCTTTGTGAACGAACTCACCCGCATGAGCGAAGACGCAGGCATCCCGGTCAAGATCCGCGCCTGCGACACGCTGGGTCTGGGCGTCCCGTTTACGGAGGTGGCCCTCCCCCGCAGCGTGCCGGGCATCATCTACGGCCTCAGGCATTATTCCGGCGTTCCCAGCGAGATGCTGGAGTGGCACGGCCACAACGACTTTTACAAAGCGGTCTCCAACGCCACCACTGCCTGGCTGTACGGCGCCTGCGCGGTCAACTGCTCCCTGCTGGGCGTGGGCGAGCGCACGGGCAACATCCCGCTGGAAGCCATGATCATGGAATACGCCTCCCTGCGCGGATCCCTGGACGGCATGGACACCACGGTGATCACCGACATCGCCCGCTACTTCCGGGAGGAGATCGGCTACGAAGCCCCGCCCATGACGCCCTATGTGGGCCATTCCTTCAACATGACCCGTGCGGGCATCCATGCGGACGGACTGCTGAAGGACGCGGAGATCTACACGATCTTCAACACCCGCAAGATCCTGGGCCGCGCGCCGACCGTCATGATCGGCCAGAACAGCGGGCTGGCGGGCATCGCCTACTGGATCAACGAGAATTACGAGCTGACCGGCGAAAAGCAGCTGGACAAGAAGTCCCCGCTGGTCGTCGCGCTGAAGGAATGGATCGACGCCGAATACGCCTGCGGGCGGCAGACGGCGCTGTCCACCAACGAGCTGGAAACAAAGATCGCGGAGCTGTCCCAGGGGCAGCTGAAGCGCTGAGGGGGTAGTACGATGGAGTATAAGACGGTATCGCTGGCGGACCAGGTATTCGAACGCCTGGAAGCCGATATCCTGAGCGGCCGCTTCAAGCGCGGCGAAACCATTACGGAACTGCAGCTCTGCGCCGAGCTGGGTGTGAGCCGGACACCCGTCCGGGAGGCGCTCAGGCGCCTGTACCAGGAGCACCTGGTGGAGGACAGCGGCAAGGCCACCGTGGTGCTGGGCATCTCCCCCCAGGACTTCCGGGACATGTGCGAGATCCGCATCCGCATCGAAGGTCTGGCCGTGCGCGGGTTCATCGAGCGCTGCACGCCGGAGGCCCTGAAGGAGCTCCGGGAGGCCATCGACTTCCAGCAGTTCTACCTGAGCCGCAAGGACGCGGACCACCTGAAGTCGCTGGACGGACGCTTCCACGACATCATCTACGACCACTGCGGCAGCCAGGTGCTGCGGGATACCCTGGAGCCCCTGCACAACAAGGTGCAGAAGTACCGCATGGCCTCCCTCTCCCAGCAGGACCGCGCCGCGCTGTCGGTGGCGGAGCACGAGGCTATCTACCAGGCCATCGTCAACAAAGACGCCGATCTGGCGGACAGGCTCATGACCGAACACGTCAAGAACGCGCTTGAGAACATCATCAGGAAGGGGACGGAAATATGGGACTGACGATCGCGCAGAAGATCATTGCCAACCACCTGGTTTCGGGCGAAATGAGGCCCGGCGGGGAGGTCGCCATCCGGATCGACCAGACCCTGACCCAGGACGCCACCGGCACCATGGCTTATCTGGAGTTTGAGACCATGGGCATCGACCGGGTGAAAACCGAGCGCTCGGTGGCTTATATCGACCACAACACCCTGCAGTGCGGGTTTGAGAACCCCGACGACCACCGCTACATCCAGTCCGTAGCCGCCAAGCACGGCATCTGGTTCTCCCGTCCCGGCAACGGCATCTGCCACCAGGTGCATCTGGAGCGCTTCGGCATCCCCGGCAAGACCCTGATCGGTTCTGACAGCCATACCCCCACCGGCGGCGGACTGGGCATGCTGGCCATCGGCGCCGGCGGCATGGACGTGGCCGTGGCCATGGGCGGCGGCGCGTATTACATTCCCATGCCGAAAATGTACAAGGTGAACCTGACGGGCCGTCTGCGTCCCTTCGTCACCGCCAAGGACGTGAGCCTGGAGATCCTGCGCATCCTGTCCGTCAAGGGGGGCGTTGGCGCGGTCATCGAATGGGGCGGGCCGGGCATCGCCAGCCTGAACGTGCCGCAGCGCGCCACCATTACCAACATGGGCGCGGAGCTGGGTGCCACCACCTCCATCTTCCCGTCCGACGAAGTGACCCGCGCCTTCCTGAAGGCCCAGGGCCGCGAAAAGGACTGGGTGCCGCTGCAGAGCGACCCGGACGCCGTTTACGACCGCGTGATCGATATCGACCTGAGCGCGCTGGAGCCCCTCATCGCCTGCCCCCACAGCCCGGACAACGTGGTCAGGGTTTCCGAACTCAGGGACGTGAAGGTGGATCAGGTCTGCGTCGGTTCCTGCACCAATTCCTCCCTGCAGGATATGCTGACCGTAGCTGCCCTGCTGAAGGGCAAAACCGTGGCCCCCGGCGTCAGCATGTCCGTCTCCCCCGGCTCGCGCCAGGTGCTGACCATGCTCTCCGAAAGCGGCGCCCTCAACGACATCCTGCTCTCCGGCGCGCGGCTGCTGGAATGCGCCTGCGGCCCCTGTATCGGCATGGGCTTCTCCCCCAACTCGGCGGGCGTTTCCCTGCGCACCTTCAACCGCAACTTCCTGGGCCGCAGCGGCACCAAGGACGGCCAGATCTACCTGGTTTCTCCGGAAACCGCCGTCGCTTCCGCCCTGACCGGCCATATCACCGACCCGCGCACCCTGGGCGAGGCGCCGGCTGTCACCCTGCCCGATACCTTCCGGGTGGATGACAGCGCCGTGCTGGCCCCGCTCCCGCCCGAAAAAGCCAAGGATGCGCCGATCCTGCGGGGGCCGAATATCAAAGAATTCCCCGCCGGCAATCCCGTGAAGAACGAAATCAAAGCCCGGCTGACCCTGAAGGTGGGCGACAACATCACCACCGACCATATCATGCCCGCCGGCGCCAAGATCCTGCCCTACCGCTCCAACATCCCGTACCTGTCCAGGTTCTGCTTCAGCGTGGTGGACGAGTCCTTCCCCGACCGGGCGAAGGCCGCCGGACAGAGCATCATCGTGGGCGGCAGCAACTACGGCCAGGGCTCCTCCCGGGAGCACGCGGCGCTGGTGCCGCTGTACCTGGGCGTGCGCGCCGTGATCGTCAAGAGTTTCGCCCGCATCCACGTGGCGAACCTGATCAACGCTGGCATCCTGCCCCTCACCTTCGAGAACCCCGACGACTACGATAAGCTGAGTCAGGACGACGATCTGATCCTGAGCGGGCTCACGGAGGGCATGAAGCAGGGCACCGTGACGCTGACCGATGTGACCACCGGCGAAACCTTCCGCCTGACCGCCCAGCTGACCGACCGGCAGCGCGGAATGCTCGAAGCGGGCGGCCTGCTGGCCTACACGAAGGAGGAAACCAAGGCATGAGCGCGTATGAGGATGCCCTGAACCATTTCAAAGCACTGCTGGACGCCCAGATCGCCCGGGCGGAAAGGATCAGGAACGCCGCCCCCGCAAAGCGCTACGGCGCGGACACCCCTGTCACCGTGGGCCTTGTGCCCGGCGACGGCATCGGCCCGGTCATCATGGACGAGACGAAGCGCGTCATCGACGTGCTCCTGAAGGATGAGCTGGAAGCCGGCACCATCGTGCTGCGGCCCATCGACGGCCTGACCATCGAACGCCGCCTGGAACTGGAACAGTCCGTTCCGGAGGACGTGCTGACAGCTGTCAAGGCCTGCGACGTGCTGCTCAAAGGCCCCACCACCACCCCCAAGGGCGGGACCATGGAAAGCGCCAACGTGACCCTGCGGCGGGAGCTGGACCTGTACGCCAACGTGCGCCCCGTGCAGATCCCCGGTGAAGGCATCGACTGGATCTTCTACCGCGAGAACACCGAGGGCGAATATGTGCTGGGCAGCCAGGGCATCTGCCCCGTGGACGGCCTGACCATGGATTTCAAGGTCACTACCGAGGCGGGCACCCGCCGCATCGCCCGGGCCGCTTTCGAATACGCCAAACAGAACGGCAAAAAGAACGTAGCCATCGTTACCAAAGCAAACATCATGAAAAAAACCGACGGCATGTTCAGCGCCGTCGCTCACGAGGTGGCAAAGGATTATCCCGATATCGTAGCGGAAGACTGGTACATCGACATCATGGCGGCCAATCTGGTGAACCCCGCCATCCGCAGCAAATTCCAGGTGTTCCTGCTGCCCAACCTGTACGGCGACATCATCACCGACGAAGCCGCACAGCTGCAGGGCGGCGTGGGCACGGCGGGCAGCGCCAACGCGGGCGACCGGTACGCCATGTTCGAAGCCATTCACGGCTCCGCGCCCCGCATGATCGAGCAGGGCATCCAGGCCTGGGCCAATCCGGAGAGCCTGCTCCGTGCCCTGGGGATGCTGCTCAGGCACATTGCGCGCACGAACGCCGCAGCGCGCCTTGAAGCAGCGCTGAATACCGCCTCCGCACAGCTCAATATGACCGGCGAGCCCGGCGGCAATACCGCGAAAGACTTCGGTGACGCGGTGATCAGGGCGCTGGGTTAACATATTCATTTGCAATCACGAACACACTGATATATTGGTGGATCCGACATCCGGACCAGTATTGTCTTATACTCTTCTGATCAAACATCAATGTAAATAAGCATCATCGCAATCACAAATTGCAGCCTTGTAGCGGGGGGGCCCCGG
>JBGUIY010000131.1:0-7270 GCA_045113475.1 Christensenellales bacterium
AGAACACGATTCTTGATCTGTATCGGGACGCGGACGTGATCATCTGGAGTTTTCCGCTGTACTGCTACGCCATGCCTTCGCAGCTGAAAGCCGTGCTGGACCGTACGATCCCGCTGGTCAAAATGAACATGGTGCAGCTGCCGGACGGAACCGTGCAGCACGAAGCGCTGGCGGATTTCTCAAAGATCCACACCCTGGTGATCTGCGGCTGCGGTTTCCCTCATTGGGAAGGCAATTTTGACGGCCTGAAGCACATGTGCAGAACCTGCTTCGGCGATCCGGACATCGTCTGCGTACCGGAGACGCCCCTGCTCAACGTACCCGCGGCGGCCGTCGTCGCCGATCCCCTGCTGGAAAAATTCCAGCGGGCTGGTGAAGAATACGCCGCCTCGCTGCGCCTGTCCGCGGAAACGGTGGCCGAGCTGGAAACGCCCATGATTCCGGCGGAAGAATACATCCGGAACGTAAACGGGGCATCGTGATGCCGAGCGCATCACAATACCCCGTCCGATACCCATATTCCATCTGCCAGGAGCGCTGATCCGATGATCCCTTGCGTCAGTCTTCGGCCAGTATCTCGTCCCCTTCGGAAACCGTGCCGCCGTGCAGTACTCGAGCGAAAATCCCCTCGTGCGGCATGATACAGTAACCGACCCGCTGCTGGATCGCGCAGCCGTGATGGCATTCCTTGCCGATCTGCGTCACCTCCATGACAGCGTCACCGCACCGCAGTATGGTGCCCACCGGAAGCCTGGCGCAGTCGATGCCGTCCACCAGCAGGTTTTCACCGAACGCGCCGTCCGAAACGCAGGCGCCCTGCAGATTGAACGCCTCCACCTTCTGCCAGCTCAGCAGGCTGACCTGCCTGTGCCAGTTCCCGGCGTGGGCGTCCCCGACGATGCCCCAGTTTTCTTTCAGCACTGCATGATGCATATTCGTCTTGGGCATTCCTTTTGCCTCGCTGACGCAGACCGCCCTGATCGTTCCCTTCTTCATGTCGTTTCCTCCGCAGCAGTTTTCATACCGTCGTTCCAGACATATATCCTGCCGCCCGTCCGGACCGTGACCAGCGTCAGATTCGCCTGCCTGGCCAGCCCGATCCCCTGATCGGTGGGATACGTCTTGGACGCCATGACAGGCACGCCGCACTGTATGGCTTTGGACACCATATCCGCAGGCATGCGCCCCGTCGTGAACAGCAGGCACCTGCCCAGATCGATCTCATGGATGCAGGCCCATCCGATCACCTTGTCCAGCGCGTTGTGACGCCCGATATCCTCCCGGACGCACAGGATCCGGTCTTCTTCCGCCAGATAGCAGGCGTGGACGGCGTGGGTCTTCCCGTACAGCGGTTCTTCTTCCCGCATCCTTTCCGCGATACCGAGCAGCCATTGCGGATCCCAGGCGGCCGGCCGCACCGGCTTCAACAGCCGCTCGCTGCTGAGCAACGTCCGGTTATCGGTGCAGCAGGTACTGACCGCAGCTGTTTCCGCGTCCATCAGCTGCGCCCCCGCCGTTTCCGACAGCATGATTTTCGCGCGCGTCCCCCACTCGCAAAGGAAAACGGTGCGGATATCCCCCGGCTGCCTGATCAGCCCTTCCGTCAGCAGGCGCCCGACCACGAGCTCGTCCAGATGCTCCGGCGTACACACGACCCGCATCGCCAGGCGGTCGTTGAGGTACACATCCATCCGGTGCTCCGCCGCGACGTCCGCATGCCCACCGCCGTTTTCAGGGATGGCCTGCGCCGTACAGTCCGTCAGCCGGTATTTTGACTGGTCATTGATCAGCATGCGTCCTCCCCGTCGAATTCATTCATGTTTTTCCCGCTTCGCTGTCAGCCCCGTACCAGCGGAGCGCTGAATTCCGCGTTGATCTCCCTGATCTCCTTAAGGCCGTCGATATAGGGCTGGTAGATGCTCTCGACGCGTCCGCCGCCCCGGTTGTCACAGCCGGAGCAGAACTCGCAGTCGATCCCGCAGGCGCCCCACAGCGCCTGATGGACGATGCGCACGCGTTCTTCCCTTGTAGTATCTTTGATCAGGATCGATTTCATCACTCGTTCATCTCCATCATCATGGCTCGTCATCCTGCATCCGGACCGATGAAAGGAAATCCCTTGCCCGCTGAGTCTGCGGATCCGAGAAGAACGCTTCCGGCGTATTCTCCTCCACGATCCGGCCGCCGTCCATGAAGATCACCCGGTCGGCCACCCGGCGGGCGAAATTCATTTCATGGGTGACCACCAGCATGGTCATGCCGTCCTGCGCCAGCTCCGTCATCACGTTCAGCACCTCGCCGATCATCTCAGGGTCGAGGGCGCTGGTGGGTTCGTCAAAGAGCATCGCCTTCGGATGCATGGCCAGAGCGCGGGCGATCGCGGCCCGCTGCTGCTGCCCGCCGGATAACTGGGCAGGCACTTTCCCGGCCTGATCCGCCACGCCCACCCGTTCCAGGAGGCGCAGCGCTTCCTGCCAGGCTTCTTTTTTGCTGATTTTCATCACGTCGCACGGGGCCAGGATGACATTGTCCAGGATCGTCCTGTGGGCAAACAGGTTGAAGGACTGGAACACCATGCCGATCTTCGCCCGCATCTGCGCCAGTCCTTTTCCCTCCTGCGGGAGCGGCTCGCCTTCAAACAGGATCTCTCCGGAGTCGATGGTTTCCAGGCGGTTGATGGCGCGGCACAGTGTGGATTTTCCCGAACCGGAAGGCCCGATGATGACCACCACTTCCCCCTTCTTCACCGTCAGGGAGATATCCCGCAGCACGTGCAGGTCACCGAAATGCTTGTTCACATGTCTGAGTTCTATGACCGGCCTGTCGTTCTCCGTCATGCCGCGCCCCTTTCCGCCGTTCCCGGCTGGTTCATGCGTTTCGCCAGACGGTCGGACAGCCCGTTCAGCAGGTAATTGATCAGGATATAGATCACCGCCACGACCAGATAGATGGACAGCAGCGCGTCGTAATTGGAAATCAGCACCTTGGCGTTCTGCATCAGGTCGGCACAGGACACGATGGAGGCGAAGGTGGTGTCCTTGAGCACGATCACCAGCTCCGCGATCAGGGAGGGGATCACAAAGCGGATCGCCTGGGGAAACACGATCCGGTAAAACAGTTTCGTTTCCCGGTATCCAAGGCAGAGCGCCGCCTCCCGCTGCCCCTTTGGCACCGCGTTGACGCCGCCGCGCAAGGCTTCCGCCACCACCCCGCAAGCGGATATGGCGCAGGGCAGGGTGATCTTCCAAAACGCGCTCAGTTTCCAGCCCGTCTGCGGTACGACGAGGAAAAAGAAATAGATAAACAGCAGCGTCGGCACGCCCCGTGTGAACTCGATGACGCCCGTACTGAGCCACCGCAGCGGCCGGTTTTTCCGCAATCTGCCCCGCATGAGCAGAAAGCCCAGCGCAAAGGAAATCAGTGCGCCGGTCACGGCGGCTTCCACGGTGACCAGCAGGCCCTGGCCCAGAAAGCGCCAGGTAGTGGCCTTGCCGAAGAACGCCCAGTAGCGTCCGCCCAGCTGGCCCGTTACGTAAAACTGACGCGCGACCATGAACAGCAGCCCCGCCAGCAGAAGCGCCGCTGCCGCCGTCAGCCGGAAAACGCGCCTGCGGGTCTTCGGCCCCGGCGCCTCATAGAGGATGTCCCGGATCATGGCGTTTTTCATCTGAGGATCCTCACCTTCCTGTCAAGCCAGCTCCCGGCGGCGCCGATCAGCAGCCCGGTCGCGCAGTACAGCGCGGCGGAAATGGCGAAGGCCATCACGCCGCCCGCGCTGCGGGTGTTGATATAGGACACGATGCCGGTCAGCTCCATGGGCCGCAGCGGCACCTGGGATCCCAGTGAAGTGGTCAGCATGGTGGCCACCATAAGATTGGTCATGGGCAGTACCGCGGAGCGCAGCGACTGTGGGATCACGATACGCCGGATCAGCTGGAAAAAGTTCATGCCCAGGGCCCTCGCGGCCTCGATCTGACCGGGAGATATGGTGTTCATGCCGCTCATCAGGTGCTCTGAGCAGAACGCGGAGGGGATCAGGACGGTCGCCATCAGGACGCAGACGTCATACGGGAACATGATCCGCAGATAGGGCAGCGCGTAAACCAGCAGGATCAGCAGCGCGGCGCCGGGGATATTGCGGAAGACCTGCACGTAAAAATCCCCGAAAAGCCGCAGGGGCCTGATCGGGCTGACCCGCAGGACGGTGATCAGGATTCCGACGGCGAGCGCTCCCAGAAAGGAGAAAAACGTCAGCCGCCAGGTGGTGAACAGCGCCTGCAGGTACCGGTCGCCGTATTGTGTGAGCAACTGTGATATGGTCATGGGCCGCCTCCCGGAAAAAGGCCTCAAGACGATGTGCCTTGAGGCCGTTCAGACTACAGCAGGTTTATTCGGCGATCGCGGGAGCGGCGGGAGCGGTGTCGATGCCGGTGCGGTCGCCAAGGCTGATCTGCCACAGTTGTGCCCACAGGCCGCTTTCTTCGATCGTCTTGAGGAAGTCGTTCACGAACTTCACGCCGTCGGAATCCTTGGGCAGGCCGATGCCGTAGGGGTCTTCGGGGCCAAACACGTCGCCCGCCACGGCATACGCGCCGGGATTCTTCACGATGGAGTTCAGGATCAGCGTGTAGTCCGTCACATAAGCGTCGGCGCGGCCGAGCTCCACGGCGGTACGGGCCTGGATATCGTCCTCAAATTCCTGCACGATGGCGTCCGGGGCGAACTGGGCCAGGATGCTGGGGCCGGTGGAACCTGCCTGAGTCGCCACGATCTTATCAGCCAGGCTGTCGATGCCCGTGACTTCCGTATTGCCGGACTTGACCAGCACCGCCTGCTGGGAGGTGTAGTACGGGCCGGCAAACGAAATCACTTCCTGGCGGGAGGGCGTGATGGAATAGGTGGCGAACACCGCGTCCACCTGGCCGCTGGTCAGCACGGATTCGCGGGTGCTGGAAGTGACCTGGGTGAGCTCATATTTGGTTTCGTCCCCCAGGATGTAGCGGGCCAGCAGCTGATAAAGGCCGGCGTCAAAGCCGCGGACGCCGTTGTCGGTTTCGTCCAGCTGGCTGAAGAGGAAGGACGTACGGGTGCCGCCGACACGGAGGATGCCCGCGTTCTTCACGGCAGTCGCCCACGCGCTCGAGGCGATCACTTCGTCACTGGCGACGGGACCGGAGGCCAGCAGGGCGTCAAACGCCGCCTTGTCAATAGCAGTAGGCTGGGCCTCGTCAGCGAAAGCCGGACCGGCGACAGAAAGGAACAGCACCAGCGCAAACAATACGGACAGGATCTTCTGATAACGCTTCATGATTCATTACCTTCTTTCGTTATATTATGATTCAGAGATTCAGAATTATGACCGGACCGACGCGGAGATGGATGCAGTCGGCCTTCCATCCGGAATAAAAAACGGGTTCTCCTTTACCAGGCTCCCGGACACATGGCAGTCAGACGCAGGCCCATCGGTCATCCGAAGGCGCAGCGCAGGGTGCGGAACGAGCCTGCCATGGAAACTGTCCGGGAGATAAGCATTCGACAACACATCATACCCCGACATCGGTTCAACATGTTCTGTGCCTCCTTTCAATGTGATGGCCGGATCATATCATAATTTGCCTACTATGTCAATAGGTTATTTGAATATTGAAAGAAAGTTCTGTCAAAGCAGAGTTATCTGCTGTCATGGACTGATCTTGCAGATATGACCTTACCTGAAAGGCCCGAAGGAATCCTGTTCCTGTATGGCCGCATTTATAAAGCCCACGAACAGCGGATGGGGCTTGTTGGGGCGGCTCTTGAATTCGGGATGGAACTGGACGCCCACAAAGAAATCCTCGTCGGGAAGCTCGATGGTTTCCACCAGACGGCCGTCCGGGGACAGGCCGGATAGGCATAAGCCCGCCTGTTCCAGCACTCCCCTATATTCGTTGGCGAATTCATAGCGGTGGCGGTGGCGTTCGCTGATTTCGATTTTTCCGTAGCAGCGGGCGATCACCGTGTTTTCTTTGAGTAAGCATGGGTATTTGCCCAGCCGCAGGGTGCCGCCTTTGTCGATTTCATCATTCTGCCCCGGCATGAAGTCAATGACTTTGTACGGGGCGCTTTCATCAAACTCCCGGGAATTGGCATTGTGCAGGCCTGCGGCGTCACGGGCATATTCGATCACCGCGATCTGCATGCCAAGGCAGATGCCGAAGTACGGGACATGATGTTCCCGGGCATACCTGGCAGTCAGGATCATGCCTTCGATGCCCCGGCTGCCGAAGCCACCGGGAACGATCAGGCCGTCCACAGAGGACAAAACACTTTCTGTATTCTCTTCCGTCAGCGTTTCGGAATCGATCCAGGTGATGTCGATCCGGGCGTCCAGCGCATAACCCGCGTGCCGCAGTGCTTCGGCCACGGACAGATAGGCGTCGTGCAGCTGCACGTATTTCCCCACCAGGCCGATTTTCACCGTTTTGCTTTGATGCCGGATGCGCTCCACCAGATCCTGCCATTCCTTCAGATCCGGAGGCGGGGTGCTGATCCCCAGTTCCCGGCATACGATGCCGGACAGATTCGCCTGTTCCAGCATCAGGGGCGCTCCGTACAGGATGGGCAGCGTCAGGTTTTCGATCACGCAGTCGGGCTTCACATTGCAGAAATGGGCGATCTTGGTGAAGATCGTTTCGTCCGTGATCTTTTCATCCACACGCAGCACGATGATGTTGGGGCTGATGCCCATGCCCTGCAATTCCTTCACGCTGTGCTGGGTGGGCTTGGACTTGTGCTCTCCGCTGGCCTTCAGGTAAGGCACCAGCGTCACGTGAACGTACAGGGCGTTTTCCCGCCCCACTTCCAGGCCGACCTCGCGGATGGCCTCGATGAAGGGCTGGGATTCGATATCGCCGATGGTGCCGCCGATCTCAGTGATGACCACGTCCGCGTCGGTCTTTTCGCCCACCCGGTAGATGAAGCGCTTGATTTCGTCCGTAATGTGCGGGATCGTCTGCACGGTACTGCCCAGGTATCCGCCCTGGCGCTCCTTGTGGATGACATTGGAGTAGACTTTCCCGGTGGTCAGGTTGGAATATTTGTTCAGATCCTCGTCGATGAAGCGCTCGTAGTGGCCAAGATCCAGGTCGGTTTCCGCCCCGTCCTCGGTAACGAAGACTTCCCCATGCTGGTAAGGGCTCATGGTGCCGGGGTCCACGTTGATATAGGGGTCCAGCTTCTGCGCGGCCACCTTTAACCCTCGTGCCTTCAAAAGCCGCCCCAGCGACGCCGC
>JBGUIY010000132.1:0-6572 GCA_045113475.1 Christensenellales bacterium
AACGGACATGTTTATGCCGGCTCCATGAACGGCATGCCTCACGGCAACTGCAGCATCAAGAACAACAATTTCGACGGGCACTTCTGCATCCACTTTACCAATTCCATGACCCACGAGAGCAAAAAGGTCGATCCGGCCCACCAGAAAGCGGTCAAGCAGGCGTTAAAAGCGAAATGGTGAACCGCTCCGGCAGCAACCAGCCCCCTGATTCGACAGAAGGATCAGGGGGCTGAATTCTGTCTGACGCATGAAATCGCCGCTTGCTAACGGAAGAATAGTCTGCTATATTATTGACAGTGAATCATCCTGAACGAGGAGGAAACGACATGATCGATTTTCGTGAAATGCCCTATACGCGTCCGGATGTGGAGGCGCTGAAACGCTGCTTTGAGCAGACCATCGACGCACTGAAGAACGCGGCAGCTTACGGGGATGCGCGGGCCGCGTTTTTTGCCCTGCAGGAGCGGCAGACAGAATCCTATACCATGATGTCCCTGTGCTCGGTGCGCAATACGATCGATACGACGGACGAGTACTACGACGGGGAAATGAAGTGGCTTCGGGAGCAGAACGCCGGACTGATCCCGCTGACCAAGCGCTTTCACGAAGCGCTGGCGTCCAGCGCCTTCCGCCCGCAGTTCGAGACGGAATTCGGGCAGCAGATGTTCCGCCTGATCGACGCCGAACTGAAGACCACCGACGAAAAGATCATCCCTGACGTGATCCGCGAGGGAGAACTGCGCCAGGCATACCAGAAGGACAGTGCCCTGGCGGTGACGGATTTCCGCGGCGAGCGCTGCAATTTCTATGGCCTGCTCAAGCACATGGAGAGCGCCGACCGTCAGGAGCGCAGGGAAGCCTTCCAGGCCTGGGCGAAGCTGTACGAGCAGATCAGCCCCAAGCTGGACCAGCAGTATGACGAGCTGGTGCATTTGCGGGCGGCCAAGGCGAAGAAGCTGGGCTTCTCCTCCTATACCGATCTGGCGTATCTGGACCGCAGGCGTTTCGACTACACCCAGGAGAACGCTGCCTGCTTCCGCCGGCAGATCCGGGATGTGATCACGCCGGCGGTGGCCGAGATCCGTGAAAAGCAGCGCGTGCGCTTGGGCGTGGAGAAGCTGCGCTACTACGACGAAGCTCTGCTCTTCCCCGAAGGCAACGCCGATCCCATCGGGGATATGAACGAGCTGGTGCTCAAGGCGCAGAAGATGTACCGAGAAATGAGTCCCGAAACCGGCGAATTCTTTGACTTCATGGTGAAATACCACCTGTTCGACCTGGAGACCCGGCCCGGCAAGCGCATGGGCGGATACATGACGAGCTTTCCCGGATACCAGGCACCCTTCATTTTCAGCAATTTCAACGGCACCAGCGCGGATGTGGACGTGCTCACGCATGAAGCGGGCCACGCCTTCCAGGGGTATCTGGCCATGCGGTCGATCCCGGTCAGGACGCTGTGCGGTTCGACCTCTGAGATCAATGAGATCCACTCCATGACCATGGAGCATTTCGCCTATCCCTGGATGGGCAGCTTCTTCGGCAGCCGCAGCGAGGAATACCTGACCGCGCACCTGATCGGCGCGATCTCCGTGATCCCCTATATGGCCTGCGTGGACGAGTTCCAGCACCGGGTTTACGCGGAGCCGGATATGACGGCCCTGGAACGGCGGCACGTATGGCGGGAGATCGAGCGCGCCTATATGCCTTGGCGTGATTACGACGGACAGCCCTTCCTGGAGGAAGGCGGATTCTGGATGCAGAAGCAGCACATTTTCCTATATCCCTTCTATTACATTGATTACGCCCTGGCCCAGATGTGCGCCTTCCAGTATTACGGCCGCATGAAGACGGACCGGGAAGGCGCCTGGCAGGATTACCTGCGCCTCTGCCGCGCCGGCGGTACGAAGGGATACTTTGAACTGCTTGAGGTCGGGAACCTGCTCAATCCTTTCCATGAAGGAACGGTGGAGCAGAGCGTGCGTCACGTCATCGACGAACTGAAGCAGAGATACTGACATGATCTGTCAGAATAACCGGATATGAAAACACCGTGACGGAAGAGAGCCGCGGCCATGCAATAATCATGTTTTCCCCCTCTGCGGAGGGGGATTTTCATGCCTGCCCAGGAATGGATTGGGAGAGCACAAACGCCGTTATTTGTGCTTTCTGTCTTAAAAGTGAACGGTTTATAAATTTTCTACCCTGTTCTTCATTGACTTTCAGGTGCAATTAGCGTATAATTTCACTAACGCGTGAGCGTATATTGGCTATTGCGACAAATCAAAACAACGAATGGAGGAATTTTTATGGCAACCATCATTCCGCGCTGGGAATGGCGCACGTTCGGTTCTGATTTCAAGGGCGCCGATCAGAAGATCATGGCTCTGAACCCCTCTGTCAAGAAGAGCGGCGAGAAATACATCCTCTCCCGCAACAGCAACGAAAACTGCAAGATCCGCGACGACCTGATGGATATCAAGTCCCCCGTCAACGTGAACGAGGACAAGCTGGAGCAGTGGTATCCGACCATGAAGCTCAGCTTCCCGCTCAGCAAGGAGCAGGTGACCGAGCTGTTCACCAAGTATTTCAAGATCGACGTGCCGGAGCTGGCTGATTCCTATGACTACGCCGCTTTCGTGGAACTCTGCGGCCAGCAGAAGGACCTGTGCGTCGTGGATGTGAAGAAGGTCCGCTACATCACCAATATCGACGAGACCATCGTCGAGGTCGCCGAGACCGAATTCAACGGCGTGCCGAACCGCACGGTGTGCGTGGAGCACATCGATCCCGCGCTGGTCATGAGCGTGGTGCGCAAGCTGGGCGTGGAAGGCCTGCCGAACATCAACTACATCCGCGCCATGAAGGACGCCGTGGGCTTCTGAGCGTGATTTGATTTCACCAGGGAGGTGTGTGAATGAAAAAAGTTGCCATCATCGATATCGGCTCCAAGTCGATCAAGTTTTTCGTGGGTGAAAAGCAGGCGGACGGGACCATCAGGACCCTGCTGGACACCAACGACATCGCCGCGCTGGGCGAGGGCCTGAGCAAGACCGGCCGCATCAGCGACGAAGCGCTGGAGCGCAATGCTCAGTCCGTGAAGAACTTCGCGGAAAAGGCGAAGGAACTGGGCGCGGAAAAGATCGTCGCCGTTGGCACCATGGCGCTGCGCAGCGCTGAGAACAGCGCGGAATTCGTCGCCCGCACCAAGGAACTCTGCGGCGTCGAGGTGCAGATCATCCCCGGCGAGGAGGAAGCCCGGCTTTCCTACCTGGCCGTACTGTCCGGCCTGCCCCTGCAGGACGGCGAGCTGGTGATCTTTGACACCGGCGGCGGCAGCACCGAGTTCATTTTCGGCCAGGGCACGGAACTCAAAAACCGCTTCAGCGTCAACCTGGGCTCCAACCGCATCACCGAGACCTTCTTTGCCGACGATCCGGTCAAAGAGGGCAGCGTCGAAGCGGCCATCGCCCAGATCGACAAGGAATTCGCCGAAGCCGGCGTGTGCGGCAAGCCCGCCCAGCTGGTGGGCATGGGCGGCACGGTGACCAGCATGGGCGCTGTCCGCCACATGATGGACAAGTATAAACCCGAGATCATCCAGGGCTCCGCGCTGACGAAGCTGGACGTGGAAGAGCAGATGGCCGCCTATGCCAAACGTACGGTGGAAGAGCGCCGCGCCATCCCAGGCCTGCAGCCCAAGCGCGCGGACGTCATTCTCTCCGGCGCGTGCATCCTGAAAGTGATCCTTGAACGCCTCGGCGCTTCGCAGCTGACCATCAGCGACCGCGGTCTGCGCCACGGACTGGCGTTTGACCTTCTCAAGTGAACCACGATTTGAAAGGAGCGACATTTATGAAGAAAATCAGTCTGATCCTGGTGCTCGTGCTGTTGGCGAGCCTGTTCGCCACCTCCGCGCTGGCTGAGTGGAAGCCGGAACAGCCCATTACCATCATGAACTACGTCAAGGCCGGCGGCGGCATGGACATCGCCACCCGCAAGTTTGCTGAACTGGCCGCCAAGTATACCGACGCCACCATCATCGTTGACAACAAGACCGGCGCCGGCGGCCTGGTCTGCGCGGACTATATCCTGCAGCAGCCCGCGGACGGCTACCTGGTATTCGCGACCACCGTTTCCTACGTGGACACGGTCCTGTCCCAGGAAGAAGACGTCCAGAAGTATATCTGGGGCTTCGAGTGGATCGATGACATCATGGCTGACCCCTACTGCATCATCGTCAAGAAGGATTCCGACTGGACGCTGGAAAGCCTGATCGCCAACGCGAAGGCTGAAGAGCAGATCTGGGCGGGCCCCGCGGCCGGCGGCTCCAAGCACATTGCCGCTATCCAGTTCTGCAACGCCCTAGGCGCTGAAATCACCTGGCTGGCCAAGGACGGCGGCCCTGACGCCATGCTGGCGGTCATGTCCGACCAGGCGGTCGCTTCCTGCGGCAACCCCGGCGACGTGGAAGGCCGTGAGCTCCGTCACCTGGTCATCGCGACCAAGAACAAGCTGGCCAAGTATCCCGACGTGGCGAACTTCGCTGACCTGGGCTATCCGGAACTGGACGAGCTGAGCATGTGGCGCGGCTATGCCGTGAAGTCCGGAACCCCCGCCGAGTTCATCGCCTGGTGGCAGGATCTGTGCGAGAAGATCACCAACGATCCTGAATGGATTGAGTTCTTCAACGAGAAGTCCATCGTTGTGCACAACAAGACCTCCGAAGATTTCCTGGCGGAGCTCAAAGCCGACATGGCTGCTCACCTGGAAGTGCTGAAGGGCGCTGACCTGGTCGACGCGAGTTACACCATTGAGTAAACCGGTATGATTATACGGCCCGCGGGTCATGCCGCGGGCCGTGTCATTGTTTATACTGATTCTCACCTAAAACATGCACATCTGTGGGCGGCCTTTGGGACATCTCTGCGTCAGCCGTCCTCACCGTATCTCCGGATACGCTTTCGGACGTCTTCCGTATCTGTTCCAAAATCCATCCCACATATGTACATTTATTTAAGTGAGAATCAGTATTATCTGTTAAGGAAGGGAGCATGAAGTATGCTTCAGACGATTGGCACATTTCTGGCGGCGCCGGAAAACTTCCTCTGGACAGCGCTCATCTTTATCGCGCTGATGGCGGCTTTCTGGGCGCTGTATACGTTTGTGCCCAGGATGAAACCCTACCGCGGCCAGCTGCTGGTCATCACGTTTATCTGCCTCTTTACGCTTCTTTTGTTCCTGTGCACTTACTCCTTCAGGGTCAAGAAGATCATGAAGTACACCAACGCGGCCACCATGCCGCGGACCTGGGTGGCGCTGATGGTGCCGGTCATCGTGCTGGTCGTGGTTTCCCTGCTGAACGGGAGCTCCAAACCGGATGAGCCCTTCAAGCACTGGCAGCTGGCCCTTGGCATCGGCGTGGCGGTATTCGCGAGCGTCTTCCTATTCGACTATATCGGCTATTATCTTTCCAGCGCGCTGTTCCTGGTGCTGATGATGTGGCTGATGAAAGAGCGGAAGGTGCTGCGCCTGGTGCTGACGCCGGTCTGCTGGTGCCTGTTTACCTGGCTGGTATTTGACAAGCTGCTTTTCATCAAGCTGCCTGTGGGCCAGCTGTTCCAGAGTTTAGGACTGTAAGGAGGCGGACTGAATGGATAATATTTTCACATATCTGGCCTCCGGTTTTGCAAACCTGCTGAACGTGACGTCCCTGCTGCTGGTGCTGATGGGCGTCTGCGTCGGCATCCTCGGCGGCGCGATCCCCGGTATTTCGCCCTCCATGGCAGTGGCGCTTCTGCTGCCCATGACCTACAAGATGGAGCCGACCCAGGCAATCATCATGCTGATGGGCATTTATATCGGCGCGAACTACGGCGGATCGATCACAGCCGTTTCCATCAATACGCCCGGTACGCCTTCAGCGGCGGTTACGGCCTTTGACGGATATCCGCTGGCAAAGTCCGGACGCGCGGGGGAGGCCATGGGCATTTCCCTGTGGGCCAGCACCTTCGGCGGCCTCCTGGGCACCATCGTGCTCATCTTCTTCTCCATCCCGCTGGCGAGCGTGGCCATCAAGTTCTGGCCCAGCGAATACTTTGCCCTGTGCCTGATGGGACTGACCACGGTCGCGACCCTGGGCGGCAAGCATTGGCAGAAAGCGCTGGCCATGGTCCTGTTCGGCTTGCTGCTGAACACCATCGGCAACGACCCGATGTTCGGCATCACGCGCTTCACCTGGGGCAATGTGGCGCTGTACGACGGCATCCCCATGGTGCCGATCCTGATCGGCCTCTTCGCGCTGGGCGAGGTGTTCTACAATCTGGAGCACTATGATCCTGCGGAAACGAAATTCAAGAAGATCGACTACAAGCTCCCGAAGATGAGCTACTACTGGAAACTCAAGTGGTCCATCCTGCGTTCCGGTCTGCTGGGCTGCGTCATCGGCGTGTTCCCGGGCGCGGGCGGAACGATCGCCTCCTTCATTGCCTACGACATTGAGAAGCGCTTCAGCAAGACGCCCGAGGAATTCGGCCACGGCGCGCCTGCCGGCGTTGTGGCGGCGGAAGCCTCCA
>JBGUIY010000133.1:0-14024 GCA_045113475.1 Christensenellales bacterium
CATAATGATTCAAGTATTTATCCAGGTCGTGTGCGTTATTCAAGCAGCCTTTACGCCACGAAGATGGCGGCGCAGGCGCCGCCGCTACATTTTGATACGCTCATCACCCATCGTTGTTTCTCCACAATGTACGATTTCTGATAATATGCATCGCAGTAACCACAAACGGCGGCCTTTTGGCCGCGTTACAATGTATATCTCTAATTGTCTCAGCTTTTTGATCTGTCCGCCAAACGCTGTCACGGCTCCGATCCCACGATATTCCTGACCCAGACGCCCTTGCGGACCAGGTGCAGGCCGAGGAAACACTTGAGCAGCTCCGCGATGTTCACGCAGACCAGCATCCAGACGATATACATGTCCGTATACCGGCTCAGGACGAAGGCCACGGGAATGCAGAAAACCCAGAGACAGACCGAATCGAAGAGGAAGGTGATCCAGGTCTTGCCGCCGGAGCGCAGGGTGAAATAGCAGGCGTTGTTGAAGGCGTTCAGGGGCATGAAAACTGCATTGACAATCATCAGCCGCGTCGCCAGGGTGCGGATGCCCGCCTCCGTCTGGTAAAAGCGCGGGAAGAAGGGCGCGGCGCAGACCAGCAGCAGGCCGGTGGCCACGCTCATCATGATCGACATCACGATCAGCTTGCGCGCCGAATCCCGCGCCTCGTCCAGGCGGTTCGCCCCCAGGCGCTGGCCGATGATAATGGAGATGGCCGTGCCCATGGAGATGAACACCACGTTGAACAGGTTGCTGATGGTGGAGGAGATGTTCTGCGCGGTGACCACGTTCAGGCCGCGCATGGAATAGCACTGGGTCAGGGTGGCAATGCCGCTGGACCAAAGGGCCTCGTTGATGAGCAGCGGGAAGCCCTTGCGGAAGAACTGCGCCGTCCGTGCGGCCGGGACGCGCAGCGTGCGGTACAGGCCCGCCGTCCAGGGGTTCTTTTTCCCATGGGTGTGCGTCCAGACCATGACGATGGCCATTTCCACGTACCGGCTGAGGACTGTCGCGATGGCCGCGCCGTCCACGCCCAGCCTGGGCAGGCCCAGATGGCCGTAGATCAGCAGCCAGTTGCCCGTCAGGTTGACCAGCACCGCGATGATGCCCGCGCGCATGGGCACCAGGGTTTCGCCGCATTCCCGCAGGCTGCTGGCATAGATCTGGGACATCATGAAGGCTGGCAGGCCAGCCAGCATGATGAGCAGGTAGGACTGCCCGTAGCGGAGGGTGCTCGCCAGGTCTCCGCCCTCGGCGGACTCGTTCAGGTACAGGCTGATCAGCGGCTCTCCCGCCATGAGCAGCACCGCGAAGGCCGCCCCCGTCAGCAGGATGCCGGTCCAAAGCTTATAACGGAAGGTCTGCCGGATGCCCTCCTGGTCGCCCTGCCCGTAAAACTGCGCGGTGAATATGCCCGCTCCCGCCAGCCCGCCGAAGATGCACAGGCTGTATACGAACAGGAGCTGGTTCACGATGGCGACGCCGGACATGGGCTCCGTACCCACCTGCCCGACCATGATATTGTCCAGAAGGCTCACGAAGTTGGTGATGCCGTTCTGCACCATCACCGGCACCGCGATCCGCAGCACCATGCGGCGGAAAGCGCGGTCGCCGAAGTACTTCTGTTTCAGGACGGACATAAAGACTCCTTCTGAGAGCGGACTGTTGAGAAAGAAATGCCGAGAGTGGAGTTTTGAGAGTGGAGAGTGGAGTTTTGGTTACTCATGCGGTTGGTCGCAAAGCAGAATTATCTCCACTTTCCACTCTCCTCACTCCACTCTTTCTTTTTTTCTTCTTATAACTTTGCGCTTATGATCACGCCAGATTCACGACCTCCATCCCCTCCCCGGCGGCCTTGACGGCTTCCTCGTGGCCGACGATGCAGACGGCGCCTTCATCGGCCAGGGCGGTCAGGGTGTCGAGCCAGGCAGTCAGGTCGGCAGGCGTCATGGCCAGGATGCGGGCGCGGTCGGCACGGCGCTTTTCGTCCGTGATGCCCTTGAACCAGCGGGCGTCCGCCAGCTTGCCTTTCTGGCGCGGGGTCATCAGCGGCTCGCCCTGGCCGATGGTGGAGATGATATACGGCGTCAGGGCCTCCCCGCTCTCCACAAAGCCGCGGATAAAGTCCGGCATGGCGCGGTAGGCTGCCAGCGTATGGGCCGGATCCGGATCGCGGAAGGAAGCGGCGGCCACGGAGCCGGAGCTGCGGAGGGCAAAGTTGACGCCATAGGCGCCGCCCTGCACGCGCACCGTGTTCCACAGGTAGCCGAAGGTCAGGATGTTGGAGAGCACTGCCGCGGTGCTGTTATAGGGCTTATCGCCGCGGTGCAGGGACCAGCCCATGGCAGCGTAGTTGATCTGCGCGGGCACCACGAAGGCCTCCTTCATGGGCGCGTCGTAGGCCACGGCGCGCAGGGCCGGCGCGGCTTCGCCTGCGGGCAGGCCGGTCATCAGCAGCTTCGGGTCGACGCGCTCGCCGGTGACGCTGACCGTCAGGCGCTCACGGCACACGGTCTCCTTCAGCACGCGCTGCCACAGGGCGCGCAGGCCCGGCAGGAAGGCCGGCAGATCGGCGCAGACCTCATGGGAACGCCGTACCAGGGTGATGCCGGACAGGCACTCCCCGGCCGCCGCCAGCGCGCTGTAATGGGCGCCCACGCGCTGTGCCGCGTACCGGTTGCCGCCCATGATCACGGACTGGCGCAGGTCGTCGTCCGTCTGCAGCAGGATCTCTCGGATCAGCCGGTCGCTGGAGAAGTCCGTTTCGGTCAGGATCTCGCGCAGCAGGGACACGGCCTTTTCCACATTCTCTTTCAGCGCGGAGAAGGAGGCGGTGACGTACACCGCGCAGCGGGACGGGTCTTCGTCCTTCGCCATGGGCTCCAGCTCGATATCCAGCGCGCCGGTATACAGCTTGATCTCCCGCTGCAGCTCCGTGACGCTGTGTCTTGCGGTGGGCAGCTCGCCCAGCAGATCGGGCAGGAGGGCGATATCCGTCAGTTCCGCGGGCGTCAGTTCGCCCAGCAGGTAGTACATGTTCACATGCGCGATGCCGGGGCAGGGCGCTTCGTGGTACAGCACCGTCACGCCGTCACAGTCGGACGCCTCGGTCATCGTCTTTTCCGGTTCGGGGTTGACCTCGTCCAGGGTCAGCTGCGGCAGGCTCGCGTGGGCCTCCGGGCTGTCGGGGGTCTGCTGCCAGTCCAGCAGCCGCCGGTTATCGGCCACCAGCCGATCATAAGCCGCGTCGTCCAGCTTCGCCAGCCGGGCGTCCAGGCGCGCCTGCTCCTCCTCGCGGAGGCGCTCGTCCATGGCGGGATCGGGGGTCAGGACGATCTCGTGGGTGTCCTCTGGGCTCAGGAAAATCTCCCGCAGGAGCTGCTCGTAAGCGTCCGTGGCCAGCATGTCCCTGAGCTGCTTCAGCTCGGCGTCGAAGGTCAGGTACAGGGCGGGATCCCCGCCGTAGAGCCAGGCGTTCTGCGCCATGATCGCCCGCATGAGGCCCTGGGGCTCGGTCGGCTCCTTGAGCCGGAAGGCCAGGCGGTTGATGGACGCCTCCAGGTCCTTGCGGTCCACGCCCTCAGACACCAGCTTTTCGGCGGTGGCGCGGAGGGTATCGCGGATGGCGTCCAGCCTGTCCGCCTCGGTATTGCGCACCCAGACAGCCGCCGCGGACTGCTGCACGCCGTCCTGCAGGGACACGTCCAGGTCCTGGCCCAGGCCCGCGTCCAGGATGGCGCGCTTAAAGGGCGAGTCGTTGCCGCCCGCCACCGCATCCAGCAGCACGGACACGGCCAGGCCCCAGGCTTTGTCGCTCCAGTCCCGCAGCAGACGGGTGAACAGGATATGCGTTTTCTCCGCCGGGTCCTCGTCCCGGGCGATGGCGTACCGGGCGTTCACCCGCTGCGCCGGCCGCGGCTGCTGCGGCCTGAGCTCGACCGCCCGGCCGCTGGCGGTGAACCGGTTCAGGTATTCCTCCAGCAGGGCGAAGGTCTCCTCCGCGGGGATATCACCGTCCAGCCAGATGCGCGCGTTGTCCGGATGGTAGTAGCGCTTATAAGTATCGATAAAGGTGTCGTAGGTCAGCTCCGGGATCACGGCCGGGTTGCCGCCGGAGTTGAAGCCGTAGCAGTTGTCCGGGAAAAGCACCGCCGCCGCGGTCTCCTCCATCACCTCGTCCACGGAGGACATGGCGCCCTTCATCTCATTGAACACGACGCCCTTCAGGGAAGCGCCCTGGTCGCGGCCTTCCGTCTCCACGTGCCAGCCCTCCTGCATGAAGATGCAGGGATTCTTCAGGATCTGCGGCGCGAACACGGCGTCCAGATAGACCTGCGTCAGGTTCAGGAAATCCCGGGCGTTGCGGCTGGATACCGGATACATGGTCTTGTCCGAGAAGGTAATGGCGTTCAGGAAGGTATTCATGGAGCCCTTCAGCAGTTCCACGAAGGGCTCGCGGACGGGATAGCGTTCGCTGCCGCAGAGCACCGAGTGCTCCAGGATGTGGAAAACGCCGGTGGAGTTTTCCGGCAGGGTCTTGAAAGTGACGCAGAACAGCTTGTTCTGTTCCGCGCTGCGGCACCAGCACAATTGCGCGCCGGACTGTGTATGCGTCATTTCGATCAGGGTGGCGTGGATCTCCTCCAGCTCGCGCACCCGTGTCACAATAAATCCATGGAACCTGTCCCCTTGTTGAAACTGCATGTCTGCCTCCCGCTTCGCTCTGAAAATAACGAGGGGATCATCCGCCCCTCAACGTCAGCCGATGCATGGGCCCCCAGCCGGTCTGCTGGCCGATGCACCGGCGAAAACGTTCATATTGTAACAGGAATTCCGGGTTTCCGCAATCCCCCGGACGGGCTGCGGCACGGCACGCTGCTTGCGGACTCAGTATAAAAGGGCTGTCAGACAACAGCCCTCATCCGTCGCGCCGAAGACGTGACGGATGAGGGCATTCGTCACCCGTGCTCCACGTAGGAGCGGTGGGAGATCGGCTCCAGCTCCGGGCTGAGGCAGAGGACGTTGTTCTCATCGTACTCCACCGCGTAATAAGTGCCGCCGGCGGACACCGCGACACTGGGATACGAAACGCTCCGGTCCACCACGCCCTTCCGGTCGATGGGATGCCAGCCGCCGTCCATCATGACGAAACCGTAATCCCCCAGGAACGGCACGCAGTCGTCATATACCGGCTCGATCACGGTGAGATCGTCCAGGAGGAAGCCGTTTTTATCGCCGCGCCGGATCGTCCTGCTGGTGCCCGGTTCGCCGTAATTCCTGACAGAGATTCCCTCGAGCATCAGGCGGCGGTGATCCGCAGCGGAAAAGATGAGCGTCCCTTCCGTGACCGGCAGGGCAAAGGTCTGGCCGCCCAGATAAAACGGCTTATTACTGCAGGGGATCGCTTCCAGCATGAGCTCCGGCTCCGCGCCGGAAGAGACGCGGATCACATACCAGGCAGTGTCCTGCCTCACTGCGAAAAGCCCCCGGCCGTACTCGACAGCGCCGCCGATACCGGCGATTTCCGCATATCCGGGGCTCACCGCCGCGCCGGTCTCATCAATGACGTACCAGCTCTTTCCATCGTCGCTCACCGGCGCGTAGCCGTCCACAAAAGGCATGCCCGACTGCCAGGCGCCCTCGAGCCAGTGGCACTCCGACGCGTCGTAATACTTGTACAGGCCATCGTCCAGGCTGACGGTCATAATGATGCCGTCCGATTCCTCCCGGGCTCTCACGTTCGCAAAGGGCTCCAGCAGCGGCATGCCGTCCTGCGTAATCAGCTGCCTGCGCCTGAAACCGTACAGCACAAAGTGCAGCCCGTCTCCAAGGTGCATGATACGCGGAACAAATTCCTCTTCGGTCTTCTCCGTGTCCAGCAGCACACGGCCGGTTTCCGGATCAAAGATCCGGGTGCGGCCGATGGTGGGGTCTTCCGAGTCAGAGGGCGGGCTGGTCAGGACCACCCGATCGGCGATATCGATCCACGAATATTCACAGGGCAGCAGCTCCTCCCCTGTGCTCAGCCGCCAGAGGCCGCACAAATCGCTGTCTTCGTCCAGATCTCTCTCCACCACGCACAGATCCCCCTGGAAGGGCTGGATGCCGTTGAAGCGGGCGGGAACGACCGTTTCCCCCTCCAGCGTCTGCACGCCGTAGAGGCCGCCCTCGCAGAACACCCGCCAGGCCCCCATAGGCGCAAAGGCCATATCGTCCGCCCCCGCGCCGGACGGCAGGCACAGCAGACAGCACATAACGAGCATCAGGATCCTTTTTTTCATGGTGGGGCCTCCTTATGGCAAACGGCAATATTCAAGGGGCGGCACACCGGGCCGCCTGCCCAGATGACGTAAATATTCCTGGAAAAACGAATGCCCTGATGATGTTTTCATGATTTCACTATCCAGCGCACCTTTCCGCAAAACTGGACGGGCGACCCAGTGTGCCGCCCCTACAGGTCCATTGTTTATGATTGCGGCGGTGTTTATCATCAGAAATCGTTCATTATGGGAAAACACCGATGGGTGATGAAATTATCAAAAGATCTACGATGTAGCGGCGGCGCCTGCGCCGCCATCACCGCGACATAATGATTCAAAAATTTATCCGGGTCGTGCGCGTTATCGCAACAGTTTTTACTCCACGAAGATGGCAGTTGTATCGCGCGCACCGCGGGCGCAAGCGCCTCACGCACCGCGCATGGGATACCCGGGGGCCGCCGCTACAGACTGCCATTTGTGATTTCATCAATGATTATTGACATTGACAGACAGTCAGTGCATTACTGTTCCCAACTGGCATCCACTGTCCCAGCCCGCCCCTGTTGTGTCAACGCTCCTGCGGGAAGGCTTTGTAAATCCTAATCAGTACCCGAAAAGCTCGTAATCGCTCTTCCGCAACTGCCACTGGTCCACCAGGTCGCAGGTGCGCGTAAGGCCGGCATAATAAGCCACCAGCGGCGAGAAGGTGAACTGCACCCGGTCATATTTGTTGGTCGGCGCGCCGGCCATGATATCCCGCGGGTATTTTTTCTGATACGCCTTGATGAACTTGGCGCTCATGCTGTACGCGTCGTTTTTGGCATACATATCCGGAACGCCGAACAGATGCAGCATCTCGTGCGCGTAGGTGCCAGGCGTGGTCACCTGGTTGAACTCGCCGGTGAACAGGCACACGAATTCATACCCGCCGATATTGTCCGGCAGCTGATAGAAGGGATTGGCATAGCTCCCCACGGGATTGCTGGTGGGCGTGTTGTAGAAAAACATATACAGGATGTTTTCCGCGTCCAGTTCCCGCATGATGTCGTCCGTAGGGATCTCCGAATCGATATAGCTGATATAAGCGCCATGGTCGAAGCCGTCATAGGTCACCATGCTGCCGGGGAAGCAGTGAGTACGGTACAGGCTGTTGTGCTCCATCCAGTCCCAGACCAGTTCGCAATGGACATTGTAAGCGGCTGCCTGATCCATGATCCACCGGGCGGCGATGCCGAGGTACTCATGCACCCCGCCATACCGGCGCAGATCCTTATCGCGATTGAAATCCCAGCTCACCTTGCTGTCCGACGCGAACACCGACACGATGGCCGTCCTGCCGTTCAGCCGCTTCGCGGTGCCGTGGGTGCCGCACTTGGTGAACATGGTGATCTCCTTCGCCGCCAGAGCCGCGGGACACAGGCACGCCAGGGTCATGACCAGGACGAAAGTGAAAACAAGGATCCGTTTCATTGCGTTATCCTTTCATACTGCAGTTTGTGTCTGCATGGAAGCATCACGGGGCGGTGGTGACAGGAACAAACAGGATTTCATTCGCAGATGCATAGTTTTCCGCTGCGCTGCCTGCCTCACCGAAGATGATCAGCCCTTCAGCGCAGTTGTCAAAGGCGTGAGTGCTGATGCTTGTCACGCTGGCGGGAATAAAAATCTGGCGCAGGTGGGTGCAGCCCGCAAAAGCTGAGTCCTGGATGGTCTGGCTGCCGCTGCTGAGAGCCGGGATCTTCACCACGCTCGGGTCAGCGCCGGAGAAAGCTTCACTGCCTATGGTCTGAATATGCTGCGGAAGGACGAAGTCAGGCGTGTCAAAGGTGGGCAGATTCTCCTGCCATATCACGGTAAACTCGGCATCCTCCATGATCCTGACGGACTCACTCGCCTGATGTACCACCGGCGGCTCCTCGTTCTGCATATACCAGCCCATAAAGGTGCACCACTGCGGCGGCGTGAACGGGCATTCTGTCGGCAGGGTGTAAGGATAACCGCAGATGACGGTTCCGTCATCCAATTCCTTACCGGAATCAAAGTCCGATAGAGTGATGGAAACAGGGATTTCTGTATAGTTCTCATCGGACAATAAGAGCCAATTCTCATAATTGTAGGTTGACATGGTTTCGCTGTCATAGACATAACTGATACTGCCAAAATTATACTGATGATAAACATCGGAATAGGTGGTATATTTCTTAAGGAATAGCGTTTCAGAACCAGTAGGACCAATATCCGAGTTCGTAACATCCACCATATAGTTCTTTTCATTGGGCATTTTCACAATGTTCCACATGTGACCTTCGCCATTCATGTCACCCGTCACCAAGATACACTGTATTTTGCCTTCAAATTCCGAACAGTCGCACAGATATTTAAACGCCTTGGAATAGCCCTCGCAAACAACTTTTGTATTGGCAACTCCGTCAAATACCCAAATCAATTGCCACGGATCGCCATAAGGCGTACTGTTATCGTCAGCTGCAGCACGATTATAATCTGTTAACTCGCATATCTTATTTTTATAAGCACGTAATTTAGAAAAATCATCAAGGCCAGCATTCATGGATAAAACTTGTGTAATATTCTGTGCAGCATTCTGAACTCGCGTTGGCAATGCTGTATCTACTTTGTACGGATCCCCATTCTTCTGATAATCAGCAGCAACCCTTAATAGAATTACTACCTGATCAATACCAAGCCAAAGTTCGTCATCTTCATCGTACTCATATTTGAACCGTGTTGACGACATATAGGCATATTCATCAGCTTGCTCATCCCAATACACCTTATCATACCAGTACAAGTCGTATGGGCAGTCGCTAAGCAGAGCATTAAGTACCACTTGGCCATCATATTCTGCTCTCTCTGTTACTGCCTGATATGCTTCATTTGCAAAAGCATAATGACCTGGTGAAGTTTCCACTATCAGAGAATCCAGGCCCAGGTCGGCTGCTGTATACATCTGAAGACCAAGCGCTTCTGCGGAAATAGAAAATTCTGTGCTCTCACGCTGACCATTTGCAACATATTCTATTTCGGTCAACAACGCGTCGTATATTTTCCGATCCATACCAGTCAACTTCGAACCAGCAATTCCTGCCTTCGGCGCAGATCGGCGCTTTTTGGCACCGCTCTGCCCGGACAATACTCGATTAATATATTGTTGTAGCAGCGCATCATTATTATCGGCACCTGACATTGAAAAACCAGTTTCAACCGTTTTGATCTCCACTGGAATTTTTTCCGCAGCAACAGTCTGCCCCGCCGCGGCAGAAATAACGATCGACAGCACCAGGATCAGGGTCAGGGAAGCCAGCAGTTTACGCATCATTTGGAACCTTCCTTCTCGTTTTGCGGACAGTTTTTCTGAAACCAAGGCCCGCTCCCGGCCGTTCGCCGGACATTGTATTTATTCTTTTTCATTTTACAGACAAAACCTGCCGCCGTCAAGCAATTTCGACGGGTTTGCAGGATACCTGTCTGACAATTTCTCCCCTTCGTGATTGGACTTGCCATTCCCGGGAGTTTGAATTATAATCGGGATGGAAATCAGCAGCGTGAAACGACGGGTCAGGCGCATTTACCGGGACGCCTGACAGTATTCCGCTCCACGCCATTCCTCATGCATCAATGCGATCAATCAAACCGCGGAGCGGTTTTTCCCGAAACTCCTCGCTCCTTATTCCTCACTCCTCACTTCTCTTTCTGCTCTTCATCACTTATCTCTCTCCCTACGTCCATCGGAGTATCTATGAATCCATTTGATCTCATCATCGCCGCCGTACTGGTACTGAGCGTCGTATACGCGGTGTACCGGGGGGCGGTGCAGACGGTGCTGAACACCGGCGCGCTGATCCTGGCGGTGCTGCTGGCCTATCCGCTGAGCCTGCCGCTGTCCAACGCGGTGGCGGGCAATACCGCCATCACCTCCCAGCTGCTCACCTACACCGACGCCCTGGCCCGCGTGGGCGATGTGGAGCTGGCCAACACGCCGGTCACGGGCATCGCGCCTGAAACGGTGGACAAGGTGATCGACAGCGTGGGCCTGCCCACGGCGCTGACGGAGATCCTGCGGCGCAACCTGGCCAGCGGCTCGCGGATCGAATCGGACCGGACGGTGAACGACTATGTGCAGAGCGCGGTGCTGGCCTCGGCCATCCGCATCATCAGCTATATGCTGTGCGCCTTTGCCGTCTACATCGTGCTGGCGCTGGTGATCAGCCTGTTCAACTACGTATTCCATTTTCCCCTGGTGCGCGGGGTGGACGCCATCGCCGCCGGACTCTTCGGCCTGGCGCGCGGGGCCATGCTGGCGGCGCTGCTTTTCCTGCTGGTGCCGCTGCTGATGACGGCGATCCCGCTGGACATGTTCAGGAACTTCCTTTCGGGCAGCGCGCTGGCCGGCCGGTTCATGAACACCTCTTTCTTCACCGGGATCTATTTCAGCTGATATTTCATCCAAAAGGAGACAATTATGGACGTAAAAGGCCCGCTGACGGGCGCCCTGCTTTCCGATATTTCCGGCCTCTTCAGGCGTTCCCCCCGCGCTCCGGGCGTGTATGACGGCGCGCCGAACCATTCCCGCCAGAGCGTGCAGCTGTCCTACGAGTTGGCAGCCGCCTCCTATACCATGGATCCGGACGTGTGGATCCAGGCGGGGTGGCGGGATTTCTCCATGATGGTGAACCGCTCCCTGATGACCGGCGAGATGCTGAACAGCGCCGGTACGCCCCTGAACAACCTGACCCGCGCCACCCTGCAGACCCTCGCGAAGATCAAGATGTCCGCCCTGAACCCGGTGGAGCAGTACCTGAGCCTGCGCCAGCCCGACGACGAGACGAACTCCCTGAAGGCCATCGTGATGCTGAAGCCCCACGCGGGGCTGATGACCGTGGGCATCAGCTTCATGGGCACCGGCAAACAGATCGGCGACTGGACGGCCAACCTGCGCATGGACCCGCAGGACGGACTGCACGAGGGCTTTCTGCAGCTGACCCAGGAATTCACCGAGCGGCTGACGCAGATCGTGTTCCCCTACGGGGCGTTCCGGATGAACCGGAGCAGCCTGACCCTGGCGGAGATCATCGAGACCCTCAAGCGCCCCGGCAGCCTCTTCCGGCTGTGGATCAGCGGGCACAGCCAGGGCGCCGCGGTGATGCAGATATTCATTGACCAGCTGCTGCGCGAGGGCGTGCTGCCCGAATACCTGTGCGGGTTCGGCTTCGCCTCCCCCTCCGTGGCGTATCCCGGCCGCCCGCTGCCCGCAGGGGGCTATCCCATCACGCATATCGTCAACCAGGACGACCTGGTGCCCCGGGTCGGCGCGTGGCTGCACCTGGGCGAATACCTGGTATTCACGCCCGAGGAGGCCGACCGCAGCCGGATGTACGGCTCCCTTTACGGCACGCCCTGCTTTGAGGAGGCCTGCCGCCTGCTCCGGCGGGCTGTCACCGCGCCGGAAGCCCTGCTGAACGGCATCGCGATCATGCGCGTGATGCACCAGCAGTCCGAGCAGTCCCTCCGGCGTATGCTGGGCGAGACCGGGCAGAAGCCCCTGGGCGACTGGCTGAGCAATAAAGAAGAGACCCTCCTGAAAACGGTGGACAGCATCGCCGCCCGTCTGGAGCGCGGCTATATGGCCGTGTCCGGGGAGCCCTTTGTGCCGCAGATGGCCCTGCTGCCCCTGGCCAAAGCCTGGAACGCGCTGCTCAGGCAGTACGGCATGTCCCAGTGGATCATTTCGATCCGGGACGCCTGCCTGCTGCCGCACCGGCTGTACAAGCAGTCCGGAAGCGAGACCCCCGCCTACCGCTATATCGTGACCGAGGGCTGCGGCCGCCTGAAGCGCCGCTCCGTCAGCGCCGCCTGCCTCACCGCCGTGAGCGGCGGCACCGCCCTGCCCCGGACGGGCGTACGCACGGTCTATCCCTCCTGGTCCTCCGGGCGCACCTTCCGCAAGGCCGCGATCAATCCGTTCGTCGCGCCGGAGATCCCGGCCCCCACGGTTCCGGCAGATGCAGCGCCCTTCGCCGCTCCACTGGCACCTTCCGCGCCGCGTCCCGTACGCGCCGCGCAGAAAGCGATCTCCAGCGTCTCCCGCTATGCTTCCGCCTTCCGCCTCCTGTCCGCGTCCCGGGCCAGGAAGCGGGGGAAGTGAATACACACCATCACTCTGCACTGACAAACCAAAGGAGGGTTCCGCATGAAACGGCTGGCCATTGTACTGATCCTGGTCCTGCTCACCTGTCCGCTCCTGACCGCGGCGGCGGAAGACGGCCTGACGGCAGTCGACTGCGCCGAAGAAAGCTTTTCCACCATGATCCCCGCAGACTGTACCGCCAAGTACACAGAGGGCACCGGCCTGCAGATCTTTGTGGAAAACGCGGGCTATATCCCCTACGTCATCGTATCGCGCCGGCCCGCTGACATACAGTTCAGCAACCCCACCGGCTACCTGAACAACGTTTACCGGGAATACATGGAAAACCGGTACGGCGACAATATGATCGGCATGAACCCGGCCAAAGACTGGCAGGTCGGCGGCAAGACGCTCCTTGGCGCGCGTTACCTTTACAAGGTCGGCGAAACCACCGTATGCCTGCTGCACCTGATCGAGATCCGGGAAGACGGGGACGTGGAGTTTTCCGCCAAATTCGTCGACGGCGAGGACACGAAGACCATGGCAGCCCTGGACGCCGCCGTGAAATACTACACCACGGGGCAGGCGCCTGCGGAAAAGACGGACGCAGCCGTCATCGCGCCCAACGATGTGTCCGGCCAGGAGGTCAATACGGAAAACGGCATCTACTGGGCCGCCATTACGGATACCGACCGGATCGAGAGCGGCGGCTTCTTTACCGCCAAGCTTTACCTCCAGGACGTGTATCCCGCGGAGGATATCAATAGCCTGGCGGCGGGCATGAAGGTCCGCGTGAACGGGCAGGAGTTCACCGTGAAATCGGTCGTGCCGCACGACGAAGAAACCGTCGAGATCTACACCGAAGAAGCTTTCGACGGCTACATCGCTTTTAAAAAGGCTTCCGACTATTTCTATACAGCGCTGGTGAACGACTGGGTCCCCTGCACGTATGTCGCCGACCGGAAGATCATGCTGCCGCTGGCGAACGATTTCTCCTTCCTCTGGATCGACGCGGACGAATCGGCGACCGTATACGACGCGGACAGCTTCATCGGCGTGCTGGACGAGATGGAACTGTCGCAGTACAACACGATGCTGCAGTACAGCGGCGGCCTGGTGATGATGGTCATCCACACCTCCTACCCCTTCGGGCCGGAGGAAGGCTGATGCAGGCGGAAGAAAGATCTGATCACTTCATATATCGGATCAAGCAAAACAAAGCAGCGTTTTGAATGAGCCACTTTATACTGATTCTCATCTAAATAAATGTGCAGATGTGGGATGGATTTTGTGACAGGTCAAGGAAGACGTCCGAAAGCGTATCCGAAGATACGGTGAGGGCGGCTGACGCAGAGATGCCGCAAAAGCCACCCACAAATGTGCATGATTTAGGTGAGAATCAGTATTATATCCAATCGCCATGCCAGGCAAGCCCGGCATGGCGATTGGTATGAGTAGGTAACAGGAAATGTTATTGTAGCGGCTATGTTTATTATCGGAAATCACATATTGTGTGAAAGCGCCGATGGGTGTTGAAACAATCAAAGGACAAACGCTGTAGCGGCGGCGCCTGCGCCGCCATACACGCGACTTAATGATTCAAGTAATTGTTTTCGGGTCGT
>JBGUIY010000134.1:0-4121 GCA_045113475.1 Christensenellales bacterium
GGCACATTGGGGATCAGCACGGCGTCCCGGCCCAGATCCACCAGCTTCACGCGCAGTCCGTCGTCCTCCCGCACCACCACGCGTCCCGCCACGGACAGGGGCCGGTCCAGCCAGGTGGACAGGATCAGGCCGCCGTATTTTTCCACGTTCAGGCGGACATAGTGCTCGGAGGCGTCCTCGGCCAGCTCCTTGAGCTTCAGGGTCGGGGAGTCCGTGTGGGCCGCGGCGACGCGGAAAACGTCCACCCGCCCGGGAATACGGAAGGCGATCAGCGCGGAGCCGTTGCGGGTCACATAGCGCCTGTCACCGGGCTTCAGCCGCCACGCTTCGGACTCGCGGAGCGGCGCGTATCCGGCCTGTTCCAGTATTTTCACGATCCCGTCGACGGCGTGGAAGGCCGTGGGAGACAGGGCGGCAAATTTCAGGAATCCATCTTTATCGGCAATCATGGGGCACCTCCGGTTTTTATGATGCGTTTGCTGGAAATCCGGCACCAGTATATCAGAAAACGCCGCCTGATTCAACGCGGAATTCGCCGACTGGCAAAGGCGGCGGATAATCTCTCGACAGCGGCAATGCAAAAAAAGGAGATCCTGCCCTTCTCCGCCTGCGGGATGAGGACAGAATCTCTGTTTTAATTATTAACCAATCAGTACACCACCAGATACCGCTCGATCTCCCAGTTGCTGACGCGGGTGCGGTAGGCGTCCCACTCGCGCTGCTTGCCTTCGATGTACTGCTGGGTCACGTGCTCGCCCATGGTGGCGGTCATCAGCGGGTCGTTCCTGAACGCCTCCAGCGCTTCCTCCAGCGAGGCGGGCAGGTTGCGGATGCCCTTTTCCAGCCGCTGCTCCGGCGTCATCAGGTAGATGTTCTCGGTGGTCTCGGGCGGCGGCGTGAGGCCGCGCTCGATGCCGTCCAGGCCGGCGGCCAGGCAGGCGGCGATCTCCAGATAGGGGTTGCAGGAGGGATCCGGGCTGCGCAGCTCCACCCGGGTGCCGTTGCCGCGGGAGGAGGGGATGCGGATGAGCGCCGAGCGGTTGCCCGCAGACCAGGCCACGTAGCAGGGGGCTTCGTACCCCGGCACCAGGCGCTTGTAGGAGTTGACCAGCGGATTGGTCAGGGCGCACATGCCCTGGATGTGCTCCAACAGGCCTGCGATGAACTGGTAGCAGGTTTTGGACAGCCGGCGCTCTCCATCGGGATCATAAAACGCATTCTTTCCGTCCCTGAACAGGCTCATGTTGGTGTGCATGCCGCTGCCCGCGACGCCGAAGAGCGGCTTGGGCATGAAAGTGGCGTGCAGGCCGCTGCGCTGGGCCATGGATTTGACCGTCAGCTTGAAGGTCATGATGTTGTCCGCGGCTTTCAGGGCGTCCGCATACTTGAAGTCGATCTCGTGCTGGCCCTGGGCGCACTCGTGATGGGAGGCCTCGATCTCGAAGCCCATCTGCTCCAGCGCCAGGCAGATCTCGCGTCGGGTGCTCTCGCCCCGGTCCAGGGGACCCAGGTCAAAATAGCTGGCCTCGTCGCCGGTCTGGGTGGTGGGCTTGCCGTTTTCGTCCAGCTGGAACAGGAAAAACTCGCACTCCGGGCCCACGTTGAAGCTGTAGCCCATGTCCGCCGCCCGGCGCAGCACCCGCTTGAGCGTGCCGCGGGGGTCGCCCACGAAGGGCGTTCCGTCCGGATTGTAGATATCGCAGATGAGGCGGGCGATCCTGCCGTGCTCCTTATGCCAGGGCAGCACGGTAAAGGTGTCCAGGTCGGGGTGCAGGTACTGGTCCGACTCGTGGATGCGGACGAAGCCCTCGATGGAGCTGCCGTCCAGCGAGATCTCGTTGTTCACGGCGCGCTCGATCTGGGAGGCGGTGATGGCCACGTTCTTGAGCTGGCCGAAAATATCCGTGAACTGCAGACGGATGAAATTGATGTTCTCTTCCCGGACTCGGCGGATGATATCTTCCCTGGTGCAAGCCATAGGCATTTTTCCTTTCTTAGTCGTTCAGCGGTTTACCCGGTCCCAGTCCGTTTCCACGGCCCGGTCCATGGTCAGCGAGGCGATGGCTACCAGCACGTCGTCCTGCAGCTTGAGCGGGGTGTACCCGTTGGCGATCACGGTGACGCACAGCCCCCGTTCCGGCAGGTAAAACAGGTCGGAGCTCAGGCCATCCATCATGCCCTGATGACCGTACCATACATTCCCGTGGCTGTCGGTGACGCGCTGCATCCCCAGGCCGTAGCGGCTCTCGCAGGTGACGGAGGAGCCGGGCAGCAGGCGCTGGTCCTCCTGCATCAGGCGGACGGTGCTGGGGTTCAGCACCCGCACGCCGTCCAGCCGGCCCTCGTCGCACAGCATCGCGCCCAGGCGGTTCAGGCCGTTGGCGCTCACATACAGGCCCCCCACGGAATAACTCAGGTGGTTCGCCGGGTCGCAGGTATCCTCGTACCTGATCTGCTCCAGCGCGTAGCTGGGAGACTGGATGTTCTCCCCGTCCCTGGACATGCGGCTGCTGATATCGCGGGTATCCGGCAGCAGCCGCGCGGTATAGGCCGCATTCATCCCCAGGGGGCCGAAAACATGCTGGCGCATATAGGTGTTCAGGCTCTGGCCGGTCAGGGCCTCGATCAGCGCGCCGAAAAAGCCGCCGTTGATGTTGGAGTACTTGTATACCGTTCCCGGCCGGGCGTATTTCTGGAAATACGCCTGATTGTTCCGCCGGGACTGGTAATCCCAGTTGATCTGTGTGTGCTGGGTCTGGATCACGCCGCTGGTGTGGGACAGCACCTGCCGCACGGTGATGGGCTCGTCAGCGTAATTGGAATTGATGACGGGAAAGGGCAGCAGGTCGCCCAGGGGATCGTCCAGGCCGAAATACCCGCGCTCGTACAGCTGCATCAGGCCCACCGCGGTGACCATTTTCGTCACCGAGGCGATCCGGTAGCAGGTGTCCAGGGTGACCGGCTCCATGCGCCGCGCGCTTTTCGACCCGTAGGTGTAGGTGAACACCGTCTCACCGTAGCGCGAGACGATCACCGCGCCGCCGACGACGCCGCGGTTCCGGAAAGCCCGCTCCATCCATTCCGGCGTCAGGTCCTCCGCCCCCGCCGAAAGCGGCAGGAGCAAAAGCAGGACAATAAGCAAAGAGAGTATGCGCTTCACTGGTGATGTTCAACCTCCGGAACGGCCAGGTCAGTCAGGACGAAGCCTTCTTCGGCGCAGATGCGCTCCTGGCGTTCAAAATCATACCGCAGCGTTTCCAGGCTGTGGCTGTCGCTGCTCAGCACGAACCGCGCACCCCGGTCCCGGAGATAGCGGCGGATCGGCAGGGCGGGATAGGCCTCCGTCCGGTAGCCCCTGCTAACCGCGCCTGTGTTGATTTCGAACGGAACGCCGGTCTCCAGCAGGATATCCGCCGCCTGCCGCCACGCGGCGACATAACGCGGATCGTTTTCATCGAAGAGGTGTTCCCGCTGGTTCAGCTTGGCGATGAGGTCAAAATGCGCGATCAGCTGGCAGCGGGTCACCTCCACCACCCGGGATACGAGGCGGAAATATTCCTCAGCCACATTCAGCATATCCCCGCCCAGCAGGGCAGCTGCACGGTCAAGCGTATCACGCTTCCAGTCAACCGTCAAGTACTCTCCGTTAATCCGCACGTAATGCACCGCGCCGATCACATAATCATAACCGTCCGTTGACTCTTCGGCAAACAGGTCCTGCTCGATGCCGCAATAGACTGCCATCCGGCCCCTGTACTCCTCCCGCAGGCGCCGGCAGGCCTCCCGGTAGGCGGGAGCGGTGCCCGGACGCATGCAGACCTCCAGGTCGTACGGCGCATACACATGTTCCGAGAACCCGACCGCCGTCATGCCGGACGCATACGCCCGCTCCGCCACCGCGCCGATGGCGTCACGGCCGTCGGAGAACTGCGTATGCACGTGGAAATCGGCTGTGATCACGTCATCTTCTCCTGCTTGACCTTATGGTCGATCACGTGCCGGGAGGCCAGCTCCCTGTGCACGTCCTCCAGGGAGATGCCCATCTCGGTCATCAGCACCATGACGTGGTAGGCCAGGTCAGCGATCTCGTATACGGTCTCCCGCTTGTCCTCGGCCTTGCC
>JBGUIY010000135.1:0-3572 GCA_045113475.1 Christensenellales bacterium
GCTATTTCGGTTGTTTTATGGCGCTGCCGGTACAGGCCAACATAGGAAAGGGGCTGCTACAGATTTTTGTGCTTCTGCAACAGCCCCAACGATGATATAATCATCGCCGCCCTCCGCGTACACGGCGCGGCAGATGCAGCTGCCCTGATCCACGTCGGAATAGTTGGAGCCCACGGGCATCTGATAGGTCTGGCCGTTCACGGTCACGTCCACCAGGTCGCCGTAAGCAAAACCGGCGTTGAACAGATCGGAAGCCTTGGCGTCCAGCACCAGGTTGCCGTACTTCTGGATTTCAGACACAGTGGCGTCGAACGCCGGCGCAAGCTCGGCAGCGGGTTCCGCCATGACGGGAAGGACGGAAAGAATCAGGACAAAAGCCAGAAGCAGCGCATGAAATCTCTTGATCATATACATACCCCTTTCCAAAGTCGGATCATCTGCTTCCCTGATCGTAGGGAATGCCTTCTGCTTTCGGAGCGCGGGACGTCTTGGAGGTGAACGCCAGCACGATCAGGCACACGATGTAAGGCATCATGTTGTATACGTTGCTGGGCAGGTTCAGAGACACCAGCGCCGGGAAGCCCATGTAGGTATTGCTCAGAGCGCGGAAGAGGCCGAAGAGCAGCGCAGCCAGGGCGATGCGGCCAGGTTTCCACTGTCCGAAGATCATGACGGCCAAGGCCAGGAAGCCGAAGCCGGCGACGCCGTTTTCAAACTTCCAGAGGGATACGCCGGCAAGAATGTAGCACAGGCCGCCCAGACCGGCCAGGGCGCCGGAAATCAGCACGCCCATCCAGCGCATCTTGTAAACGTTGATGCCCACGGAATCCGCCGCCTGCGGATGCTCGCCGCAGGCCATCAGCCGCAGGCCGAGCTTGTTCTTGTACAGGAAGAGGTACACCAGCACGACTACGATGATCGCCAGCGGCATGAACCAGTTGAACTCAAAACCGTCGATGTTCACGATGAACATCTTTCTGCCGGTCACATACTCGATCTCCGAGGAGTGGTTATCCGGATTGGTGGCGGTGTTCATGGCCTTCACGAACACGGTGGCGGCGGCGGTGGCCAGCAGGTTCATGGCCGTGCCGACCAGTGTCTGGTCAGCCTTGAAATGGATCGCCGCGACGCCCAGCAGGCAGGAGTACAGCATGCCGAGCAGGATAGCCGCGATCATCGCAAGAATGACCATCATGGCGGGCGGGAGGCTGGACAGGCGGCTCATCACCAGAGCGCCGCCCAGAGCGCCGACGACCATGATGCCTTCCAGACCCAGGTTGATGATTCCGGAGTGTTCCGAGATACAGCCGCCCAGAGCGACCAGGAGAAGAACCGAGGAGAAGATGAGCGTGTACTGAATCAGAAGCAGCATTGTTTATTTTCCCCCCTTCTTTTCTTCGCTCCGGCTGATCAGCTTGTTCATGGTCAGCTTGATAAAGAGTACGAAGCCGCACAGATAGATGATCACGGAAGAAATCACGTCAGAGATCTGAGAGGAATAGAAATTGGTGTTCACGTACTGGCCGCCGTCGGTAATGTGCTGGATGAAGAACGAAGAGAAGATCGCGCCGATGGGGCTCAGACCGCCCAGGAAGGCGGCGGCGATGCCGTTGAAGCCCATCGCCGGTACGGAGGACTGGGTGCATTCCCAGCGCATATAGCCGGTCTGATACAGCATGGAAGCGCCAAGCCCGGCCAGCGCGCCGGAAATCATCAGCGTCAGGATGATGTTCCGGTTTTCCGCCATGCCGGCGTACCGGGCGGCATTCTTGTTCAGGCCGGTGGCCCGCAGTTCATAGCCGAAGCGGGTCTTGTTCAGGATGACGGACACGGCCACGGCGATGATCAGCGCCAGCGGCACGGCGATGGTAACGTAGCTGTTTTTGTTGAACAGCTGGTCAAGCCCGACGTTCGGCAGCATCGCCGACGGATTCGTCTTGTTCAGGTACAGCGTATACGGGCTGGCGGTCTCTTTCACATTGGAAAGGATCGTGTTGGCCGTATAGAGGCCGATCCAGTTCAGCATGATGCCGGAAATGACCTCGTTCACGTTGCAGTAAGCCTTCAGCAGGCCGACGATGCCGCCCAGGATGGCAGCTGCCACGATCGCGAACAGCATGCAGGGCAGCCAGCCCCAGCCCCAGGCCAGTGCGGCATACAGGCAGGCGCAGGCGCCGGCCACATACTGGCCGGCCGTGCCGATATTGAACAGGCCGACTTTGTAGGAGAACAGGATGCTCAGAGAGCACATGATCAGCGGGATCGTCTTGGCCAGGGTATTGCCAAACTGCTTCAGCTGCTGCTGAGGACGCGACCATGTGAAGAAGTTCCTGACCACGTCCACGATGGACTGCCAGGCGCCCTGCGGGTTAATGCACAGCAGCACGATGAAGCCGATGACCAGACCCAGCAGGATGCAGATGACGGAGGCGACGAAGGCCTGCACGCCAGGCCGTTTCAGCAGTTTCTTCATGGTTTCACCTCGTCTCTCTTGGCGCCTGCCATATACAGGCCCAGTTCTTCTTGCGTGGTCTTCTTCGGATCAAGCTCGCCAACGATCTCACCCTCGTACATCACCAGGATCCGGTCCGGTACGTCCATGACCTCGTCCAGTTCCAGGGAGATCAGCAGCACCGCCTTGCCGGCGTCACGCTGGGCGACCAGCTGCTTGTGGATGTATTCGATGGCGCCGACGTCCAGGCCGCGGGTAGGCTGTACGGCAACCAGCAGTTCCGGCTGCTTGTCCAGCTCACGGGCGATGATAGCTTTCTGCTGATTGCCGCCGGACATGGAGCGTGCCGATGTGATGGAGCCCTGGCCGGAGCGCACGTCGTACTGCTCGATCAGCCTGTCGGAATATTCACGGATGTTCTTCCTGCGCAGGAAGCCCATTTTGTCAGTGAAGCGCGATTCAAAATAGGTCTGCAGGATCATGTTGTATTCCAGGGAGTAGTCCAGCACAAGCCCGTGCTTGTGGCGGTCCTCCGGGATATGGCTCATGCCGGAGGTGGAGCGCTTGCGGATGGACGCCTTGGTAATGTCCTTGCCGTCCATGATGATCTCGCCGGACGCCAGAGGCTCAAGACCGGTCAGGCCGTAAACCAGCTCAGACTGGCCGTTGCCGTCGATACCCGCAATGCACACGATCTCGCCTCTGCGGACCTTGAAGGAAACGTCCTTGACCGCGTTGTTGTTATGCGTCTTGGACGCCACGGTCATGTGCTTCACCTCAAGCACCGTATCGCCAAGTTCGGCAGGCTTCTTCTCCACGTGGAAATTCACGTTGCGGCCCACCATCATGGCGCTCAGTTCTTCCATGGTGGTGTCCTTGGTGTTCACCGTTCCGATGTACTTGCCCTTTCGGAGCACCGTGCAGCGGTCCGCCACAGCCATGATCTCCGCCAGCTTGTGGCTGATGAACAGGATGGACTTGCCCTCGGCAGCCAGGTTGCGCATGATCTGCATCAACTCGTCGATCTCCTGGGGCGTCAGCACGGCGGTGGGCTCGTCGAAGATCAGGATCTCGTTGTCACGGTAGAGCATCTTCAGGATCTCGGTGCGCTGCTGCATGC
>JBGUIY010000136.1:0-3730 GCA_045113475.1 Christensenellales bacterium
CACGGACACGGCCCGCTATACCGACACCATCAAGCTGCTGGAATACGGCTTCACCCAGTTCACCGGCGTGACGATCGCCGAGCTGTACACCCGCAATCCCCGGGTGGTGGATATCGCGCATTACGCCCTGACCGACTCCAACCTGGGCAAACTCACCCTGGCGCTGCACAAGGTCGCCGACGAGAACTCCGGCAGCGACAAGATCGTCACCTCGATGTCCAATATCGATTACCTTTCCCGCCACCTGAACGACATCACAATCACCGAATACACCCGCGCCTTCAGCGCCCCCATCCAGGAGGGGGAGGTGATGGGCACCCTGACCTATTACGACGACAAGGGGAAGCCCACGGTATATGAACTGCTGGCCACGCGCTCCATCGCCCGCCGCCCGCAGCTGGCGCCTTCCATTGAGGACATCATCGCCTATACAGAAGCGGACGGCAATCCCTTCCCCCGCTTTACCTTCGAGTTCGTGCTGCTGTACATTTTCCTGCCCCTGCTGGTGCTTTTCCTGATCATCCGCTTCTTCCACCGCCTCCGTCACCGCAAGCCGCGCAAAAAGAAGCGCCACCGCGAGATCGAACCGCAGGAGCGCTACTTTACCTGATAAATCCTCAGGCTCAAAGAATCGATATATTTTCCGTCAGGTTTTTCGTCCGATGACGACCCTGTCCAGCCCGGCAAGATCGGGCTGGATTTTTATATTTCCGAATCCATTCGCCTGCAGCAGGCCGGACACGTCCCGTCCCTGGGTGCTGCCGATCTCCAGCATCAGCCAGCCGCCGGACGTCAGATGCTCCGGCGCTTCCGCCGCGATCCTGCGGTAGAAATCCAGCCCGTCCTCCCCGCCGTCCAGGGCCATCTCCGGCTCGTACAGGACTTCCCGCTGAAGGCCCGCCAGCTCGCTGCGCGGGATGTAGGGCGGATTGCTGACGATCAGACCGAAGCGTTCCCCCGGCATCGGCGCGAACAGATCGCCGCAGATGAATCTGACCTCCGTGCCCAGCCGGGCGGCATTGCTCCGGGCCAGCGCCAGCGCCTCCTCGCTCAGGTCGGAAGCGGATACCTCCGCCCCCGGGCAGTGCGTTTTCATGGCGATCGCCAGCGCCCCGGTGCCGGTGCACAGATCCAGTGCCCGCATGCCCGGCTCCAGCACCGCCAGCGCCGCCTCGCACAGGCATTCCGTGTCCGCCCGCGGGATCAGCGCAGCCGGCGAAACGTCCAGCATACAGCCCATGAAAGGCTGCGTCCCCAGTATATACTGCAATGGCTCGCGCCGCTGACGGCGGGCGAGCCCTGTCTGATAAGCGTCTAGCTGCGCATCCGTCAGTACCCTGCCGCCGTCGGCGATCAGGTGCAGACGGTCCGTGTCCAGCAGTTCCGCCAGCAGATATTCCGCGTCCAGCTTCGGTTCCGGCACGCCTGTGGCCGCCAGCCTGGCAGCCGCCATGCGCAGCGCTTCCCGCGCCGTCATGCCGCCTTGGGCAGGATCACCCAGCCCTCCGCGGTCTTTTCGCCCTCAGGCAGCCCGTTGAGCGCCGCGTTCATGGAGGCGATGGCGACCTCGCACATCTCGTCCGTCGGCGGCTTGGTGGTCAGGCGCTGCAGCTGCAAGCCCGGCCAGCGGAGCATCCGGCACACTTTGGCTTCAGAGTGGGCCAGCCCCTTCAGCGCTTCGTAGCTGACGCCGGTGACCAGCGGCAGCAGCAGCAGGCGGCTCGCCACCTTGATCAGATAATTGGAGGAAAGGTTGAAGCCCGTCAGCGCCAGGATGATGTAGTCGATCGTGGTATACAGCAGGATGGACAGGATGAACGTGATCAGGATGAAGCTGGTGCCGCAGCGCGGGTGCAGGGTGGAAAACTTCTGCGCGTTCGCGGGCGTCAGCGGCAGCTTCGCCTCGTGGCAGTACACTGTTTTGTGCTCCGAGCCGTGATACTGGAAGGTCCGGCGCATATCCGGTACCTTGCCCACCGCCCAGATATAGCCGATCAGCAGCACCGTGCGGATCAGGCCGCTCATCAGATTGACCGCCAGCGGCGACCACCCGGCTTCCGTCAGCATACGCGTCGGGACATTGGGCAACAGCACGAACAGCCCCAGCGAAAGCGCCACCGCAAGCACCATCGCCACGCCCATGACCACCTTGTCCACGCCCTTGCCCAGCTTTTCAGCCAGCCACTTTTCGAATTTCGTCGGTTCTTCCTCTGCCACGCCGAGCATCTGGGAGGATTTTTCCAGCACCTTCATGCCCTGGCCGAGCATGGTAATGAAGCTCACCGCGCCGCGGATAAAGGGCTTTCCCATCCACGGATGCTTTTTGCTGAGCGGCTCATAGGTCTCGCGGCTGACCACGATATCCCCGTTTTCGCGCCGTACGGCGATGGCGATCGCCTCCGGCCCCTTCATCATAACGCCTTCCAGTACCGCCTGCCCGCCGATATCAACGGGCTTTTTTGTCTCAGCCATGGAAGTTAGCCTCCTTTTACCATAATTGGGTCAAACATATGACACAATTCGTTTTAACCGAAAAAGAAGCCGGGCAAACTGCCGACTTCTTGATATTTGCTCAGATACCGAAACGCTTCTTGAAGCGATCGACACGTCCGCCGGTGTCCACCAGCTTCTGCTTGCCGGTGTAGAACGGATGACACTTGGAGCAAATTTCGACACGCAGCTCCGGCTTGGTGGAACCGGTCTCGAAGGTGGCACCGCACACGCAGCGAACGATGCACTTGTTGTACTTCGGGTGGATCTTTTCTTTCATGCCATTTCACCTCTTTCATAGGTCGATAGCGGATTCATAAACTGGCGCTCTATGAGCCGCAAGAGCGATTATAGCACAGCCGCTGCGAATTGTCCACACCAAATTTCACGCTTTTCACTGCAATTTTGCGATCAGTTTTAAAATCCCCTGGCAGCATTAACCTTTGATCCAACTTAAGTTTTAATCAGACCAGCAAAAAACGCTAAAAAAAGTGTTGACAAATCTCTTTGAATCGCATATAATACACATCGTCGCCCGAAGAGCCTCGCACCTCGGGGTGTAGCGCAGATGGTAGCGCACGTGCTTTGGGAGCATGGGGCCGGGGGTTCGAATCCCTTCACCCCGACCAGTCTGGTCTTCCACCTCGGGACGTTCAGACGCATGGCCCTGTGGTCAAGAGGCCTAAGACACCGCCCTTTCACGGCGGCTACCCGGGTTCGAATCCCGGCAGGGTCATTTTTCTCGCGACGCTTTCAGGCGAAGTTATGGGCCTTTAGCTCAGTTGGTTAGAGCATCCGGCTTATACCCGGCTGGTCCGGGGTTCGAGTCCCTGAAGGCCTACTTACGGCCCGGTAGTTCAGCTGGTTAGAACGCCAGCCTGTCACGCTGGAGGTCATGGGTTCGAGCCCCATTCGGGTCGCCACTTTCATCTTGCCGGTTGGCTGTCCTGCTGGCGTAGCTCAATCGGTAGAGCAGCTGATTTGTAATCAGCAGGTTGCGGGTTCAAGTCCCTTCGCCAGCTCCAACTTTTATCCCGGAACACAGGTTCCGTTAACTTCACATCATGGGTAGGTTCCCGAGTGGCCAAAGGGAGCAGACTGTAAATCTGCCGTCACTGACTTCGGTGGTTCGAATCCACCCCTGCCCACCAACAAATGCGGGAATGGCGGAATTGGCAGACGCGCATGATTCAGGTTCATGTGTACGTACGTACTTGCAGGTTCAAGTCCTGTTTCCCGC
>JBGUIY010000137.1:0-4192 GCA_045113475.1 Christensenellales bacterium
CGTTCATCCGGCCTTCGTATATGAATCTGATGCCGAACAGGACCGCGAAGGCTGCGCAGGCGAACAGGAAAAAATAGATCAGGAAATTATGAAGCGCTTTTGAATATGCCGGCTGCTTGTCACGCATGGTCGTTCCTCCTCGTCATATTGCAAGTCGTCGGTATGCCGCATGGTTCACTGGATACCACTATTATATGACGTTTCTCTGATAATATCAATGCTTTATTATCCGTGCTCTTCCGTGTTTTCCGTCTGGATTCACCCATCGCCTGCTTTCAGAACGGATTATTTTCTTTTGCTGCGAAATGCGGAACGATAAAGCACGAGAGCGGTTTGTCAACCGCGCACGTCTGTGGTATGATGAACCGGACAAATACCGGAAGATGGAGAGAACCTTATGGAACTGATCAGTCAAAAAATGCGCGCACTCGCGCCGGAGATGGATCCCCTGCGGCTTGGCACCGGATGGAAGAAGGAAGATCTAGGCAAGCCGCAGATCATCATTGAAAGCACCTTTGGCGACAGCCACCCCGGCTCCGGACATCTGGACAGACTGGCGGAAGCGGCCCGGCAGGGTGTTTCGGAAGCGGGCGGCCACGGCGCGCGGTATTTCTGCACCGATATGTGCGACGGGGAAAGTCAGGGAACAGACGGCATCAATTACTCCCTGGCCAGCCGGGAAATGATCGCAAACATGATCGAGATCCACGCCTCCGCTACGCCCTTTGACGGCGCGGTGTATATCTCCAGCTGCGATAAAGGCATGCCCGGCAATCTGATGGGCATGTGCCGGATGAACATCCCCGGCGTCATGGTTCCGGGCGGCGTGATGAGCGCAGGTCCGGAACTGCTGACACTGGAGCAATTGGGCATGTATTCCGCCCAGTATGAGCGGGGCGAAATCGACGAAGCAAAGCTGTGCTGGGCCAAGGAGAACGCCTGTCCCGGCTGCGGCGCGTGCTCCTTCATCGGCACGGCATCCTCCATGCAGATCATGGCGGAGGCCCTGGGCCTGGCGCTGCCCGGCAGCGCGCTGCTGCCCGCTGACAGTCCGGATTTGCCGGATTGCGCCCGGCGCGCAGGGCGGCAGGCGGTGGCACTGGCGAATGCGGGCCTGCGCCCTTCGGACATCGTGACCATGGACAGCTTTGAAAACGCCATCCTGGTGCACGCCGCCATTTCCGGCTCCACCAACTGCCTGCTGCATCTGCCGGCCATCGCCCATGAGCTGGGCCTGCACATCGACGGAGACACCTTTGACCGCCTGCACCGCGGCGCGCATTATCTGCTGAACCTGCGCCCTGCCGGACAGTGGCCTGCGGAATTCTTCCATTACGCAGGCGGCGTCCCCGCCGTCATGGAAGAGCTGCGGCCTTATCTGCATCTGAACGCAATGACGGTGACCGGCAGAACGCTGGGTGAAAACCTGGACGAACTGAAAGCGGGCGGCTTTTATGGCCGCTGCCGGAAACGGCTGGACGATGCCAATCAAAGATACGGCCTGCATCTGAAAAAGGAAGACATCATCCGGCCGTACGACGATCCCCTCGGCACAGACGGCTCCATCGCCGTCCTGAAGGGCAACCTGGCGCCCCTTGGCGCTGTCATCAAGCACACCGCCTGCCCCCGGGAAATGTTTTCCGCCACCCTCCGCGCCAGGCCCTTTGACAGCGAGGAAGAAGCCATCGACGCCATCCTGCACCACCGGGTACAGCCGAGAGACGCGGTGTTCATCCGCTACGAGGGGCCGCAGGGCTCCGGCATGCCGGAAATGTTCTATACCTCTGAAGCCATCAGTTCCGACAAGGAGTTGGGCCGCACCATCGCCCTGATCACCGACGGCCGCTTTTCCGGCGCGTCCACCGGCCCGGTCATCGGCCATTGCAGCCCGGAAGCCCAGACCGGCGGCCCCATTGCGCTGGTGGAGGAAGGCGACCTGATCCGGCTGGACGTAAAAGCGCGCGTCCTGGCCATCGTCGGCGTCCGGGGCGAACGGAAAACGCCGGAAGAGATCGGGCAGATCCTGACCGAAAGAAAGCAGCGTTGGAGGCCAAAGCCCCGGAAGTATCAGAGAGGGGTGCTGCGCCTGTTCAGTGAGCACGCCGCTTCGCCCATGGAAGGCGCGTACCTGCGTTTTACGGATCCCCCGGCTGATTCGTGAACTGATTTTATGTCTTAAGCGCCGCCGGTGTGCAGAACAACGGATTATTTTCAGTTTATTGCTTCCAATCCCGGCCTTTGCGCGTATACATTGGTGTCCGGTGTTGAAAAAATGGCGGACAGAAAACGAATGAAACGCGCAAAGCGCAAGGAGAAAAAAACAATGAAAAACAATGCTGAAGAACTGAACATGGAAAACCTGAAGAGCGCCGCGGGCGGCACCCCGATGAGCATTCCGGGCGGAAAGCGCAGCGGCCGCAAGAATTCAGAAACAGCCGAGGAAATTGCAAACCGGCTGGGAGACTGGTGCAGCGTCATCCTGGAAAGCCTTGGCCTGAAGAAGAAGCCCGTCAACAACTCGATCTATGACAGCCGTCTGCCGGAAGACTGGATCAACAGCTGAAGCACCCGCTAAAGTCCATAAGAATGATTGGCAATAAACAGATCGTTCTGAAAACCTAACAGCAAAAGGGGCTGTTGCTCATTGTTATTGTAACAGCCCTCATCCGACCTCACTTTGTTCGGCCACCTTCCCCCGAAATCGGGGGAAGGCTTTTTGTTGACGATATCCTTAAATCATCATAGCACTCCGCAAGTGCAGATGATTTTGTATATAGCCCAGCGAGAGCCTTTCCCCGATCTCGGGGGAAGGTGTCACGCCGAAGGCGTGACGGATGAGGGCGTTCATGCGTTTATGTAACAGCCCCTTTCGTTTGATCATATCGGGGCAGCGCCGTACGATATACCCCATCCGGTTCAGTCCGAACCGCAGTTATTCCTCATTCGGCATATAGCCGAAATCCGCATCCCAGGAGTCGCGCATCATCTCCCGGCCCGCTTCCGGATCCCAGAAGGAGAACATCCTGCCGCGGTCAGCGGAGTATTCGTCCTCCCAGTAATGATCCGCCGACATTTCCCCGTCTGTTTTCAGGAAGTACAGTTCCCGCTCCTGCCCGCTGACACAGGGCTTGTCAGGCGGTCCGTTCATCGGGTCGTCCCAGGTGCAGTCCACATGGAGCCACTGTCCGTCGATCCGGACCAGGTTCCACATATGGTTGGCGGTTTCACCCGGCTCCGTTCCGCCTGTGAACCAGGCGACCGCCATCCCTGCCTCTTTCAGCAGCCTGTAATACGCAAAGCTGTACGCCTCGCAGACGCCCCATCCTTCGGAAAGCAGCATATTGGATTCACGCGATTCTGGAGAATCGCCGTCGCTCCAGTAATGGCTGTTGGTGATGATCCAGTTGTGCATGGCCCGGGCCTTTTCCCGTTCGGTCATGTCCTCCCGGATGTAATTCGCAACGACCCATTTCACTTTTTCCTCAGGATCGCCGATCTGCCATCCGATCGCCTTTTTTTCACCGTTATCGTACTGAAAACCGTATTCCAGCGCAAATCCCTCGGCGTACGATCCCGGCTCGCATTCGATCACAAAATCCCGATGTACTCCGGCAAAGCACTGCATCGACAGGGTGCGCACGCTCTTCGGGATGCGGACGCGTTTTATGTTCGGCATCTGTTCGAAGAATCCGGGGATGATCATCTCCACCCCGTCAGGCAGGGTCACGTATTCAGCGTCCGGGTCCTCCGGCCGGTAAAGCGCGAGCCCGAGGAGTACGCCGTCTTCGGTGTGCGCATATATATACCAGTGATCGTCCCCGGGGCGGGCGAACGGGATCTCCCATGCTCCCAGTTCCACCGGATCATCTGGATTTTCAAGATCCTCCGGGATCTCCGTACCTTCCGGGATCCGGATCTTTGCGGCGTTTTCCTCCGCCGCGGCAGCGCATATCCCAGCCGCCAGGATCAGCGCCAGCAGAATAACACACAGTTTACGCATTCGTTCCTCCCATGGGTGGAAACCGCCGCCTTTTCAAAACGCCGGTCTGCGCCGCAGTTGTAATGCTTTCAGCCTTAAAAATAACTGACTTTGATTTGCTTGCCCATCTTTTCAAGCGCCTCCGACAGATCCCGCACCAGGTTCATTTTGATATTGAAGTTGATGGGCAGATTCGGGTTCTGGTGCGCGGGG
>JBGUIY010000138.1:0-7593 GCA_045113475.1 Christensenellales bacterium
CATATTTGTACATGCAGACCATCAATGTGATTATAGCATAAGAGGGTCAATTGTCAAGAATCCATCGTATATTTCAAGGGTTCATCCCTGATTGGCCCCATTCGCAGATTTTGCCATTTTTGACTGATCAGGCCAAGAAATGCGCCTGGACTTGTAAAAAAAAAGAAACTTGCGATTGAAAAAATAAATCTGCTGTGTTATACTTTTTTCTGCCGAATACATCGGTCGAATTTTATGCCTGCATAAGGCGGAAAGGAAATATTAGAATGAAGAAATTTCTCGCATTGATGCTCGCGCTCGTGATGGTGTTCTCCATCAGCGCCGTCAGCTTCGGCGAAGCTGCCCCCGTTCAGTATTCCAGCTTCGAGGAGCACCTGGACGCCTTCATGGACAGCCTTGATCTGCAGAAAAATGATGTCTTCATGGCTGCCAGCATGAACGAGCAGACCTATCAGCTGCTCGTCGGCCAGGATGACAACGGTGTCGTCAATATCATGGCCGGCCAGAACGGCGAGCCGGTCGGCTGCCTCCAGATCGACTCCGAAGCTGCTTATCTGAGCTATCAGAACAGCATCATGGCCATCCAGTTTGCCACCATCAAGAGCTTCCTTGACAATCTGCCCCAGAAGCTGCTGGGTTATCTGCAGGCTCTGGGCATTGATCCCCAGCAGATCATGGCCGACCTCCAGACCCTCATGGCGCTTGGCCAGAAGTTCACTCCGAAGCTCATGTCCGCCTACAAGCAAAGCGTTGAAGGCAATGTCATGACCATGACCCTGGACGCCGAAGCCTATGCCAACCTGTATGCCGAAGCTGTGGATGAGCTGCTCGCGGATCCCGCTCTGCAGGATATCCTCGCCCGCTACATCCCGATGTTCGGCGGCCAGTATGATCCTGATCAGGTCGCTTCCGCATGGCAGTCTGTCCGCGGTCAGATGATCGACGTGATGAAGAACTGGCAGATGGTGATGACTCTCGACCAGTCCACCGGCGAAATGACCATTAAGGCCGACATGCCCATGCCCGAGAACATCAAGATGGTCATGGACTTCATCGTCAAGACCACCGACAACGCTGTGAACGTTTCCGGCAACTGGGCCATGACCAATGGCGAACAGGAATACAAGTATGAACTCGCCATGAACCTGGAAAAGGATTCCTTCTGGCTGAATTTCCCCAACAAGGGCACTTGCCGCTTTGTTCTTTCCCAGAACGGCCAGGAATTCGCCGCCATGGATTCTTCCTTCGTGCTGAGCGAATTCGGTATCCCCGAAAGCATCCTCGTGACCATGTCTCAGCAGGGCCAGGAAATCGTCCGCCTGCAGTATGCTGACAGCACCTTCGTCGCTTACGCCCAGGGCCAGGAAATGATCTTCGCCCAGTACAAGGACAATGTGTTCACCTTCCGTGCCCCGAACGGTGAGATCGTCGTGCGCCAGACCGAAAACGACGCCGACCACCTGGTGTATGAAGCGACCGTGACTTCCAACGGCAACACAACGACCATGTACGTCACCTATACCATCGCTCTGGATGAGAACGGTGCCGAATTCCTGCAGTATGACGCCAAGGCTGGTGAACAAGTCGGTATCATCGCGCAGGTCATGCAGACCGAAAAGCAGGCCTTCAGCCTGCTCAAGGACGAAGAAGGCATCAACTGGATCACCGAGGATCAGCTCAACAGCCTGCTTGACCAGGCCGTGAGCAGCCTGCTGGCCCAGTTCCAGCGCCGCTGACCGATAAACGTCATTCAAAGGGGAGGAGAATCATTCCTGAGGGATGTTCTCCTCCCTTAATTCATTTTATTATCGTTCATATGAGGAGAGAATCGCTGCATGGCATTCGCACATCTGCACCTGCATACCGAATACAGCCTGCTTGACGGCGCCTGCCGCATCAAAAAGCTGATCCCGCGCCTGAAAGAGCTCGGGCAGGACGCCTGCGCGATCACCGACCATGGCGTCCTTTACGGCGCGGTCGAATTCTGGTCCGCCATGACGGACGCGGGGCTGCATCCTGTGATCGGCTGCGAAATGTACGTGGCGGAGGACAGGAAAGCCCAGCAGCGCAGCATGGCTCACCTGATCCTGCTGTGTGAGAACGAAGCCGGATACCGGAATCTGTGCCTGCTGGACAGTCTGGCCTTCACGGAGGGCTTCTACTACAAGCCGCGTATCGACTACCGGCTCCTGGAAGAGCACCATGAAGGGCTCATCGCCCTGTCCGCCTGCCTCTCAGGCGACCTGAGCAGGGCATTGCTGGACGGCAGATATGAGGACGCCCGCGCCTTTGCGCTGCGCATGTCGTCCATCATGGGCCCGGATCACTTCTATATCGAGCTGATGGATCACGGCCTGCCGGAAGAAAAGACCGTACTTCCCCGCCTCGTGAAGCTCTCCGAAGAAACCGGCATCCCAACGGTGGCGACCAACGACTGCCATTACCTGACGCAGGAGGACGCCGAAGCCCAGGAAGTGCTCATGTGCATCCAGACAGGCAAAACGCTTGAGGACGACAAACGGATGCGCATGCAGACCGACCAGCTGTACGTCAAATCCGAAGCGGAAATGCGCGAGCTGTTCCCGGCCTTTGCCGATGCCATCGAGCGAACCGAGGAAATCGCCCGCCGCTGCCAATTGAGCTTCGATTTCAAGACCATCCATCTTCCCCGCTATCCCATCGAGACCGGGGAAACGGCGGAAGAGATGCTGCGCCGCTTGTGCCTGGAGGGCCTCGCGGAGCGTTACGCGCCCGACCGGCAGGACGCCCGTGAGCGGCTGGATCACGAGCTTTCCGTCATCATTCAGATGGGATATGTGGACTATTTCCTGATCGTCTGGGACTTCATCCGCTATGCCCGGGAAAACGGCATCATGGTCGGTCCTGGCCGCGGCAGCGGCGCGGGCAGCATCGTGGCTTACTGCCTGAACATCACCCAGCTGGATCCATTGCGCTATCAGCTGCTGTTCGAGCGCTTCCTGAATCCGGAGCGGGTGACCATGCCGGATATCGACGTGGACTTCTGCTATGAACGCCGCCAGGAGGTCATCGAATACGTGGCGCGCCGGTATGGGCAGGACCATGTCAGCCAGATCATCACCTTCGGCACCATGGCCGCCCGCGCGGCGGTGCGCGACGTGGGCCGCGTCCTGGGATACAGCTATCAGGAAACAGACGCCATCGCCAAGGCGATCCCGACCGACCTCGGCATGACGCTGACAGCTGCGCTGGAGCAGAGCAAGGACCTGAAACAGCTGGTGGATACGGATCCGCGCGTTCAGCGGCTTTACAATATGGCCCTGCAGGTGGAGGGAATGCCCCGCCACGCCAGCACGCACGCAGCCGGCGTACTGATCACCAACCGGCCCGTTACGGACTATATCCCGCTCCAGACCAACGACGGCGTCGTTACCACCCAGTATCCTATGGGGATCATCGAAAAGCTGGGCCTCCTGAAGATGGACTTCCTCGGTCTGCGCACCCTGACCGTGATCCGCGACACCCTGGACCTTCTGCGCCAGGGCGGTCTTGATATGAAGCCCGGGGATATTCCCCTGGACGACCCGAAAGTATACCGCATGATCGCCAGCGGCGACACAGACGGCGTTTTCCAGCTGGAAGGCGCGGGCATGCGCAGCTTTCTCATGTCCATGCAGCCGCAGAACTTTGAGGATATCATCGCCGCGATCTCGCTCTACCGTCCCGGCCCCATGGAATCGATCCCCCGCTACATCGCCGGCAAGCAGGATCCGGCAAGCGTGCATTACGAGACGCCCATGCTTGAGCCGATCCTTTCGGTGACCTATGGGTGCATGGTCTATCAGGAACAGGTCATGCAGATCGTGCGCGACCTCGCGGGGTATTCCTACGGCCGCAGCGATCTTGTGCGGCGCGCCATGGCCAAGAAGAAGCACGACGTCATGGCCAAAGAGCGGAAATATTTTGTATACGGGTCCGGGGAGGAGAACGTACCCGGCGCAGTCAGCCGCGGCGTACCCGCGGAAGTGGCCGAGCACATCTTCGATGAAATGACCGCATTCGCCTCCTACGCCTTCAACAAGTCCCATGCCGCCGCCTATGGCGTGGTAGCTGTGCAGACCGCTTGGCTCAAGTATTACTACCCCGCGGAATTCCTGGCAGCCATGATGAACTCCGTGATGGGCAACACCGTCAAGATCAACGCCTATATCCAGGAATGCCGTGACAAGCGCATTCCCGTGCTCAAGCCCGATATCAACCGCTCGAAAGCACGCTTCAGCGTCGAACGGGATACGGAGGGCCGCATCTGCGTGCGATTCGGCCTTACGGCCATCAAAAACGTAGGCGGCCGCTGCATCGAAGAGTGCATCCGGGAGCGGGAAGCGGGCGGTGATTTCGCGGATCTGTTTGACTTCTGCCGCCGCTGCGCCGGGCCGGAACTGAACAAGCGTGCCCTCGAGTCCCTGATCAAGGCCGGCTGCTTCGACTATACAGGCGTCAACCGGGCGCCGATGCTTGCCCTGTACGATACGCTGCTGGACGCGGAAAGCCGGCAGCGCAAAGTGCGCTCTACCGGCCAGATATCGCTGTTTGACAGCGCGGTCGGAGGCGCAGCCGCCGCCGGACATGACGAATACCCCGACGTACCGCCCTTCTCCTATGAAGATATGCTTCGCCAAGAGCGGGAAATGACCGGCGTTTATCTGAGCGGCCACCCGCTGGAAAAATACCGGAGCGCGCTCAGGATGCTTCCGGACAACACGGCAACCATTCTGGAACAGACATCCGACGGCGAAAACCTGAGCCTTGACGGTAAAAGAGTACGGCTGGGAGGACATCTGGCTGCCGTGGAAACCAAGATCACGAAAAAGGGCGAACAGATGGCCTACCTGACGCTGGAAGACCTGACCGGGCAGATCGAATGCCTTGCCTTCCCCCGCGTTTACCACACCTACCAGGCCCTGCTGCAGCAGGACCAGCCGGTCATCCTGAGCGGGCGGCTCTCCGTCAGGGAAGAGGAAGCGCCCCGCGTGGTCGTGGACGCCGCGGAACCGCTGATCAAGCGTGAAGAGAAGCCTGCCGCGTCTGCCGCGGGAAAGCTGTTCATACGTCTCCCGGGCACCCGGCGGCAGGAAGCCGAGAAACTGCTCGGCAGATATCCGGGCAGAGTACCCGTGTATCTGAACGACACCACCCTGAACAAGACCTTCCGCGCGCCTGAAACCCTGTGGGTAACCGCAGGCCGGGAACTGCTCAGCGAACTCGAATCCCGCTTCGGCAGCGAAAACGTAAAACTGGTGCAATCCTGATTCCGGCACAATACACAATCGATCCGGCAGTTTGCCGGATTTTTTGTTTTCTGCCGGAACTTTTTGGTTCTGTTCCCGTCTGTATCATTGAAAACAAAAGCCGGACATCCGGCGGAAAGGCGGAACACCATGAAACTCATCAGAAAAATCATCAGCGCATGTCTGATCATCTCACTTTTGCTCACCGGAGCAGCCATCGTGCCGGCGCAGTCGGAAGCCTATAAGCTCCTCAAGCCCGGCGACAGCGGAGAAGCCGTCCTTGCGATGCAGCAGCGGCTGGCGGAGCTCGGCTATACCGACACTGAACTGAACGGCGAGTATGGATCCGGAACGGAGAAGGCGGTCGCCCAGTTCCAGCGGAACAACAGCCTGCTGGTCACCGGCATCGCGGATCAGACCACCCAAAGCCTGCTGTTTTCCAGCAACGCCGCCGGCTATACTCCTTCAGCGAGAACTTCCGATACGACTGAGTATGAAGACGGTCTGGTCTGCTATGAAACAGCGCCGGCCGAAGGCTATTACATCATCCCGGCTGCGACCTCAATGCCCCTTGCGGTCAATGCCATGAGCAAATCCGCTTCTCTGGCCGACTATTACAATCGCGACAGCTACGCCCTGATCAAAGAAACAGGGTTCGTCTCGGTCGCTTCCAACCCGCTGTCCACCTTCGCGGCGGACGTGGACACCTCATCCTACGCACAGGTCCGATCCCGCATCCTGCGCGGCGAGAAGGTGCCTGCCGACAGCGTACGTACCGAAGAAATCCTCAATTACTTCCGTTACACGGACAAAAAGCCCGCTGAGAATGAGCCCTTCGGCGTTACCCTGGAGATGACCGACTGCCCCTGGAACGAAAAGACAAAACTGCTGCGTGTGCTCCTGAACGCCAAGACCATCGAAAACACACAGCGCGCTCCGCGCCACCTGGTCTTCCTGATCGACACCTCCGGCAGCATGAGCGGAGAAGACCGCATCGAACTCGTCAAGCGCGCGTTCCTGCTCCTGCTTGAAAACATGGACGCACAGGATCACGTGTCCATCGTCACCTACGCCTCCCGGGAAGCGACCCTCGTCGAATACGCCTCCGCAGGAGACAAGACGCGGCTGATGGAAGTGATCACGGATCTGCGGGCCGGCGGTTCCACCAACGGCAGTGCCGGCCTGATCCGGGCCTATGAAATCGCTGACAAATATGCCAACGCCGGTACGAACACCCGCATCCTGCTGGCCACGGACGGCGACCTGAACGTGGGCGTGACTTCGGAAGGCGACCTGGCGCGCCTGGTGATGGAAAAGAAGCAGGGCGGCACCTCTCTGACCGTCCTCGGCTTCGGCTACGGCAACTACCAGGACGACCGGCTCCAGGCCCTGGCCAATTACGGCGACGGCAACTGCTACTTCATCGACACCATCTACGAAGCGCGCAAGGCGCTGGTGACCGAGGCGGGCGGAACATTCGATCTCGTGGCATCCGACGTCAAGATCCAGCTGGATTTCAACCCTGCCCGGGTACGCGGATACCGCCTGATCGGCTATGAAAACAAACGCCTCGCCGCGGAAGACTTTGCCAATGACGAAAAAGACGGCGGCGATATCGGGTCCGGCCAGCAGATGACCGCGCTGTATGAGATCGTCCCGGCTGACAGCGATTTCGACTTCGGCGCCGTGGAAAGCCGCTACGTCAGGCCTGCTGTCGGAAACGCAGACGTGGAATGGCTGACGCTGAACCTGCGCGCCAAAGTGCCCGGCCAGAAAGAAAGCCAGCTGTACACCTATCCCCTGGTCAACCAGGACTTCAGCGGCATGAGCAGCGACATGCGCTTTGCCGCCGCCGTCGCGGAGACCGGCATGTGCCTGCGGAACAGCGAGTTCAAGGGAACCTCCAGCTTCACCAGCGCGCTGGAGCTGCTCAGAGCCAGCAATCCTTCCGGTGATCCCTACCGCGAAGAATTCGTATACCTGGTCACGCTGCTGCAGAGAGCGGAAGAAGTAAAATAATCCAATACAATATAATAGAATGCGCCCCGGATCGTACCTGACGATCCGGGGCGTAATCTTATATCATGGTGCGCCGTAGGCATGGCTGTTTAATATAACAAGCTGATTTAATAAAGATCGCTGCAATCACAAAAGGCAATATGTAGCGGCGGCACTTGGGCATCCCATGCGAGGTGCGCGAGGCGCTTGCGCCCGCGGTGCGCATGCGATACAACCGCCACCTTCATGGCGTAAAAGCTACCTTCAATAATTAACACGACCTGAATTATAAACTTGAATCTTTATGTCACACACATGGCGGCCCAGG
>JBGUIY010000139.1:0-3167 GCA_045113475.1 Christensenellales bacterium
ACTGACGAGCCGCGCCCGTGTGTCGTGGACAGGAGCCGCGCTCTTTTTCATGGCTGGGTTGAGATGGAGAAGCCGAACATCGAGAACGGCAGGCAGGTCGGCAGATGGAAGAATACGCTGGCACTGATCGAATACCAGAGCGGATCTGTGGAGCCGGTCAACCCCGTCAAGGTGCGATTCCTGGACGGCGCGGAGAAGTTCGCGCAGTACGATTGGAGCGGTGCGGATGGAGAGTGACAATCTGGTGCGGCTGTTGAGCCTCAAGGAGCGAAAAGAGGCCATCATGGAGCACCTGGAATGGATCGACCAGCAGGAGGCCATCGTGCAGCAGATTTTTCAGCGGCGTATGGCCTGGTATGAGAATCAGCGCATGCAGGCGATGAACGCCATGCGGGAGGTTATCCGCGAGGAAACAGAAGGGAGAAACACATGAACGCGATTATTTATCTCTGCGATGGCAAGAAGCCGTGCGCCAATCGCGGCTTCTGCAAATTGAGCGGTACCGGCGACTGCGGGCACACGACAGATGCGGATCACGCCAAAAACGGCATTTGTCTGGATCCGCACAATCACCCTGAACGCTTCGAGCGCCTCGTGAGCGAATCCGGGCAGTGGAACGGAGACTGGGTCGAGAGGGAGTGATCTCGTGAAGATCATCAAGGAGGGCGACCTCTCCCGGATCACCACGGTGCGGCGGTTTGAGTGCCCGGACTGCGGGTGCATCTGGGAAATGAGCGGCTGCGAATACCGCCGGGAAATAATCTGCGGCAAGCATCTGCGTATAAGCACTTGCCCGACGTGCAAAAAGGAGGTACGGATCGATGATGACACCGAGGGATAGAGTTTTGACAGCGACGGCCAGGGCGCAGGGCGTTATTCTGACAATGGGCGCTCTGCTGCGCGACATGGGCATTGCCAACATGGTGGACGATGGCAAGACCGGGAAGCTGGATGAAGTGGTCAGCGGCACGATTCACGCCCTGAATGAAGTCGCCAAGCTATGGGACAACAGCCCGGAAGCCGGTGGCGACGATGATTAGGCAGACGGTTTATGTGGTGCGGAAGAACGGCCTTTATCTGCTCAGTTACCAATTGAGCGAGATCAGGGAGTTTGACAGCACCGGCAGGCTGGCCGACGTGTACACCTGTATATGGGGCGAGAGCAGCATGGGCGCGAGAGCGTTCCGGCACATGGCGCGTGCGCGGGCAGTGATGAACATGGTGGACGGCGACGCAGTTGAAGAAATACTCGCGGAGGTGGATGTGGATGTTGAGGATTAAGACCGTTCTGGATGAGGGCGCTTTTCTCCCGCGCCGCGCACACCCGACCGACGCCGGGCTGGACTTATTCAGCCCCATCGACATGATCGTCCGCGCCCACGGATCCGCGATTTTTCCCACCGGCGTTCATGTGCAGCTCCCGCCGGATACGGACGGCCAGATCTGGTCCAAGAGCGGACTGAACATCAACAGCGACATCATTACCACCGGCCTGATCGATGAGGGCTATACCGGCATGATCGTGGTCAAGCTGTTCAACTTCGGCATGGACGATTACATGGTCCACCGGGGCGACAAGATCGCCCAGCTGGTGATCACGCCGGTGCTTTACGCCGAGCCAGAACAGGATGACGGGCCGCTACCGGAGACGCCCAGAGGCGACAACGGATTCGGATCCACAGGGCGGTAGCTCTTGACAGAATCGCGTTTTTTGTCGGAAAGGCTCCGTTTTCGCGTCGTTCCGGGGGCTTGACCCATATGGTATACTATTAGCGTGAAAAGTTGCGATGACACGCAGCTACACGGGCGCTGCCTCCGGGCGGCGCTTTTTTCATGGGCCGCGCATGCCAAGTCCCGGTCCCTGATCTGGTTCGTGCCGTTTCTCCTTATCCAGGCGCATCGTTCAGCCTGTCGCCACGGGCTGCCCTCGATGACCGATAGCAGTGAGGAGAGACACCGTGGAAAAGAAGTACATCGAGATTGATATTGCCGACCTGGTCCCTTACGACAAGAACCCGCGCCGCAACGATATGGCCGTGGATGCCGTCGTGGAGAGCTTCGACCAGTGCGGCTACATCACGCCCATCGTGATCGACGAGAACCGGCAGATTCTCGCCGGCGAGACCCGCTGCAAAGCACTGAAGAAGCGCGGCGTAGTGCGGGATAAAGTTTTGCAGGTGTTCGGCCTGACCGAGGAGCAGAAGAAGAAATACCGGCTGCTGGACAACAAGGTCGGGGAGATCGCCGAGTGGGACGCCGAGCTTCTGGCCGGGGAGCTGGAGGAGATAGACTTCGGCGCGTTTGATTTCGGATTCGATGACCTGATGGCCGAGTTGACCGATAGCAGTGAGGACGATGCGCCGCTGAGCACAGCCGTGGAGGACGATGCCGACATCGTGCTCCCGGAGGAACCGAAAGCCAAGCGCGGCGACATCTACCGGTTAGGGCGGCATCGCCTGATGTGCGGTGACAGCACCGATCCGGCGGATGTGGCGCGGCTCATGGGCGGGGCGCAGGCTGATATCCTGCTCACGGATCCGCCGTACAACGTGGCCTATGAGGGCGGCACCGGCATGACCATCATGAACGACAGCATGGAGGATGCCGCCTTTCGGAAGTTTCTCCGGGACGCATTTTCCTGCGCTGACAGCTTCATGAAGCCCGGCGCGGCGTTCTATATCTGGCACGCAGATTCCGAGGGCTACAACTTTCGCGGCGCGTGCCACGAAATCGGCTGGCAGGTGAGGCAATGCCTGATCTGGAACAAGAACGCGCTGGTGCTGGGCAGGCAGGATTACCAGTGGAAGCACGAGCCTTGCCTTTACGGATGGAAGGGCGGAGCTTCCCACACCTGGCTCAACGACCGGAAGCAGACCACCGTCCTCGACTTCGACAAGCCGACGCGGTCCGAGCTGCATCCCACCATGAAGCCGGTGGCGCTGTTTGAATATCAGATTCACAACAGCTGCCCGGAGGGCGGCGCGGTGCTGGATCTTTTCGGCGGCAGCGGGACGACCATTATCGCAGCGGAACAGGACGGACGCTGCGCTTTTTGTATGGAGCTGGATCCGCGCTACGTCGATGCGACCATCCAGCGGTATGAGGAGTTCACGGGCGTCAAGGCGGTGCTCGTCAATGAGTGACCGCCTTACGCTTGGGAGCCTTTT
>JBGUIY010000140.1:0-2821 GCA_045113475.1 Christensenellales bacterium
CGGAGAGTTCAAGCTATGGGGCAAGCTGGACGGGCTAAAATCCGCGCATACCCGCGCCATCACCGAGGCTGAGAACGGAACGATCTACATCGCCACTACTTGCGGCATCGCCACCATCGACAAGGATGACAACCTGGCCATGCTGGAGGACGACCTGATCTCCGAGGCGAACATGCGCTTTATCATCATGGGAAACGACGGGCTCATTTATGGCCTCACAAATTACGGCGATATCATGACGCTTAAGGACAGCAAGCTTGTCAACTATATCTCCGGCAGTGACAATGTGGAGTCCGGCGCTGTCGGCGCGTTCTATCCGGATATGGAAGAGCCTGGGATGGTCTATTTGCAGACTGTGGACTATGGATTCTGCCACGCCCGGATGGGAGAGCGCCTGACGGACCTTGTGGAGATCGATATCCAGCCGCTGTCCACGGTGCAGATGATCTCGAGCATCGACGGCAAGCTGTGGATCTGCGCCTCCAACGGCATCGGTTATGTGGAAAACGATGAATTCCACCTGCTGGAGAACCTGCCCATGAACAACAGCGTGGGCGGTGTGATGATGGACTACCTGGGCAATCTCTGGTTCACTTCTACCCGCCAGGGAGTGATGAAGATCGTGCCGAACCAGTTTTCCAATTTGTTTGAGCGCTTCGATCTGCCCACGAACGTGGTGAATACCACCTGCATGTGCGAAGAGAAGCTGTTTGTCGGCTCGGATACGGGACTGATGGTGTTGGGTGACGAAGGCCCGGTGTCCAGCTTTCCGCTGACGAAGGCAACGACCCTGTCCGGCGAGGACCTGGGCTCCAGCGACCTGATCGAGCTGCTGGATGGATGCCGGATCCGCTCTATCATCCGGGACAGTCAGGGAAGGTCATGGATATCCACCTGGCGACAGCTCGGCCTGCTGCGCTACAGCCAGGGCGAGGTGGTCGCGTTCACACAGGACGACGGCCTGCTGTCCTCCAGTCTGCGCGCCGTCGCCGAAAGGGAGGATGGCAGCATCCTCGTGGCCGTCGCCGGAGGTGTGAATGTCATTGAGGGAGATCGCGTGGTCGCGGCCTATGGCGAACAGGACGGCATCGTCAACACAGAGAGCCTCACCGTCGCAGAAGGATTGAACGGGGAAATCGTGCTGGGCAGCAACGGCGGCGGTATTTATATCGTCGATGAAACCGGCGTAAAAAACATCAACGTGGAGGACGGCCTGCCCTCGGATGTCGTGATGCGGCTCAAGCGGGACAAAGCGCATAACGTGGTCTGGATCGTATGCAGCAGCGCCATCGCGTATATGACGCCGGACTACCATGTGACGACGATCAAGCAGTTTCCCTATACCAATAACTTTGACCTCTATGAGAACAGCCATGGCGAAATGTGGGTGCTCTCAAGCAACGGCATCTATGTGACGCCTACCGAGGAATTGCTTGCCAACGGGGAGATCAATCCCGTCTATTACAGCCTGGCCAACGGATTGCCCTGCATCACCACGGCCAATTCCTACAGCGAGCTGACCCCTGACGGCGACCTGTATATCGCGGGCAGCACCGGTATCTGCAAGGTCAATATCGACCAGACCTTTGAGGATGTCAACGATCTGAAAGCCGTGGTCCCCTTCGTGGAAGCGGACGGAAGGTTCATCTACCCGGACGAAACAGGCGCGTTTACCATCCCGGACAGCACCCAGAAGCTGACCATTCCCAGCTTTGTGTTCAATTATTCGCTGAACGATCCTCAGGTGAGCCTTCAGCTGGAGGGATTTGAGCGAAGCAGCATGACGGTCGACCGCAGCGACATGGTGCCAGTGGATTATACCAACCTGCGCGGCGGCACTTACCATTATGTGATGCAGCTCAGGGACAATATGGGCCACGGCAACAAGGTCGTTACCGTTCAGATCACAAAGGAAAAGGCTTTTTATGAGGAAGTCTGGTTCTATGTCGTCGCGGGACTGGCCGCGCTGCTGCTGTTGGTCGTGATCGTTGGGCTTTATGTCCGCCGGAAGACGCAAAAGCTGGAAAAGAAGCACAAGGAAACCATGGCCTTCGTCAGCGGCATCACCGAGGCGTTCGCAAAGGTCATCGATATGAAGGACCGCTATACCAACGGTCATTCCTCCCGCGTGGCGAAGTATACCGCCATGCTGGCAAGGGAACTGGGCTGCGACGAGGAGACGGTGGAAAAATACTACCGCATCGCGCTGCTGCACGATGTCGGCAAGGTGGGCGTGCCTCAAGAGGTGTTGAACAAGCCCGGCAAACTGACGGATGAGGAATTCGAGATCATCAAGTCGCACACTACGCAGGGATACGATGCGCTGAAGGAAATCACCATCATGCCGGAGCTGGCCATCGGGGCCCAGGCCCACCACGAACGTCCCGACGGCAGGGGCTATCCCAACCATTTGAAGGGCGACGAGATCCCACGAGTGGCGCAGATCATCGCCGTTGCGGACTGCTTCGACGCGATGTATTCCAACCGTCCCTACCGCAACCGCATGAACTTTGATAAGGTGGTTTCCATCATCAAGGAGGTCTCTGGCACCCAGCTGACGCCGGACGTGGTGGACGCCTTCCTGCGGCTGGTGGACAAGGGCGAGTTCCGCGATCCCGATGACGTGGGCGGGGGCAGCATGGAGAATATCGAGAACATCCGCAGCAAGGAATCATAAGTAAGCTTACAGCGTCTCTTCTTCAGAGGAGGCGCTTTTATACAGCTACTATACATACAATCAAACGATGCACCCAGACCCAGCCGTCTGGGTGCATTTTGGGTGCATCGTGTGATTGTATCAATAAGCCTCTCAAGGGGGAAA
>JBGUIY010000141.1:0-7001 GCA_045113475.1 Christensenellales bacterium
CTGGCGTTCGCCGGTGGATAGGGAGGATGCCGCCCTGTCCAGGGATAAGTAAGATAAGCCCAGGTCCACCAGCCGCCGGGCCGTGTGGAAAAAGGAGGCGCAGATGCTTTCCGCCATGGGCCGCATTTCCTCCGGGAGGGAAGCGGGCACGCCCCGGACCCAGTTTATCAGTTCGGACAAGGGCAGCGCGCACACCTGGTCCAGGGAGACGCCGCGCAGGCGCAGGGACCGGGCGCGGGCGGACAGCCGGGTGCCGCCGCAGTCCGGGCACACGTCCTCCTTTAAAAATTTTTCCACCCGTTTCATGCCCTTTTCGTCCTTTACCTTGTTCAAGGCGTTTAAAACGGTGGCCGTGGCGCTGTAATAGGTGAAGTCCATCTCCCCCGCCGTGACGCTCTCCTTGCTCTTCGGGCGGTAGAAGATGTGCTTTTTGACCATCGGGCCGTGAAGCACGATCTCTTTCTCCTCCGCCGTCAGTTCCCGGTAGGGCACGTCGGTGCGCACGCCCATGGCGCGGCACACGTCCGTCATCAGGGACCACATCAGGCTGTTCCAGGGCGCGACCGCGCCGCCGTCGATGGTCAGGCTGTCGTCGGGGATCAGGGTGCGCTCATCCACCGTACGCACGATGCCCGTGCCGCCGCAGCGCTTGCAGGCGCCCTGGCTGTTGAAGGCCAGCTCCTCCGCGCCGGGGCCGTAAAAGGCAGCGCCGCACTCAGGGCAGGTGATCTCCCGTCCGGCAGCCACGTTCATGGACGGCGGGCAGTAATGCCCGTTGGGGCAGCGATGGCTGGCCAGACGCGAAAACATGAGCCTGAGGCTGTTCAGCAGCTCCGTGCCCGTACCAAAGGTAGAGCGGATGCCCGGCACGCCGGGCCGCTGGTGCAGCGCCAGGGCGGCAGGCACGTACAGCACATCGTCCACGTCCGCCCGGGCCGCCTGGGTCATGCGCCGCCGGGTATAGGTGGAAAGGGACTCCAGGTAGCGCCTGGAGCCCTCCGCGTACAGCACCCCCAGGGCAAGGGAGGACTTGCCGGAGCCGGAGACCCCGGCGATGCCGACGATGCGGTTCAGCGGCACGTCCACGTCAATGTTCTTCAGGTTGTGCACCCTGGCGCCCCGCACCAGGATGGCGTCCGGTATATTCCGACCGTTCCGGTCCCTGCTGTTGTTCTGATCCATGTTTTCTCCAAATTCACTGATCTTGCCTGCCGCCGCGCAGTATGGCACACAGGCCTCTTTCGGGCACGGTCCGGCACCGGCCGTACCGCTCACTGGCGCCGGGCCAGCAGCCCCTTCAGCAGTTCGATCACGGAGAGGTCCGCCGGCAGCCACGCCACCTGATCCAGCTCCTCCGCGCCCAGCCACCGGGCGGACTCGTGCTCCTTCAGGGTCAGGCTGCCCGAGCGCACCGCGCAGAGGTAGCAGCCCATGGACAGATGGAAGTCCGGATAATCGTACTCCACCTGCGCCAGCTTTTCTCCCACGCCGATCTCCGTGTCCAGCTCCTCGCGGATCTCCCGCGCCAGCGCCTGCTCCGGCGTCTCCCCCGGCTCGACCTTCCCGCCCGGGAACTCCCAGCCGTCCTTGAACGCCCCGTAGCCCCGCTGCGTGGCGAAAACGCGGTCCCCTTCACGGATCACCGCTGCCACGACCCTGACCGTCTTCACGGCGGTTCACCCCCCCCGCTATAAACTCAATGAAACAGACGGACAGAGGCCGGCCCTGCCGGATACCTCCGTCCGTCTCCGCGCATCCTGATATCAGAAAAAACTGATCTTATGCGTACGGGAAGCCGATTCGCCGGGAGCAAGGCGGATCATGCCCGGCTTGTGGGCGATCTGCATGTCGGCGTCCACGTAATCCGGCGCGTTGCACCAGGGCTCTATGCAGATATAGTCCGCGCCGGGCTTCGTCCACAGCATCAGCACGTCCATGCCCTCGTAATCCACGCGGAGCTTCTTTTCGCTCACGCTGCTCTTCAGGGTCACGCTGCGGCTCTTCAGGGCGGGGAACACCAGGGCGTCCACCGCGAAGTATTCCGTCTTCAGGGCGAGCTCCCGGGCATTTTCCGCCATGACCACCGGCTCGCGCCGGATCAGGTTGCCTTCCAGCTCGGATACCGCCAGGGTCTCCGGCTGTTCGAACTCGACGGTGTACTTTTCGAGGCCGCCGGGCGTCGCCCAGGCCTCGTGAGAGCCGACGGAGTACCAGAATTCGCGGCTGTCGGTGTTCTTCACTTCGTAAGCAATTGCAAGCGATGCGCCGTCCAGCCGGTATTCGGCGCGGAACTCATACGCAAAGGGGAAGCCGGGATGCCGCTCTGTCAGCAGGAAAACGGCCTTTTCATCCTCCGCTGTTTCCACCTGCCATTCCGCCTTCCGCGCAAAGCCATGCTTGGGCATCACGTAGCGCTCGCCGTTCAGGAAGTAGGTGTCCTCCTTCAGGCCGCCGCAGACCGGGAACATGACCGGGGCGCGGCCCGTCCAGAACGCGGGATCCCCCTGCCAGAGCCGCTCGGTGCCGTCCGCCTCGCGGACAGACTGCATTTCCGCGCCGATGGTGGAGATATCCACCGTCAGTGCTTCGTTTTTGATCGTGATCAGACTCATAATCCACCTCCAGTAACTTTATCGGGAATCCGTTTACCTTTTTTCGTCCTTCAGGACCGCAGCGCGGAAGGTCCAGACCAGCAGCAGATAGCAGACGGTCTTGGGCAGCATCAGCATGCCCAGGATGGGCACCAGGCTGGCGCCGACCGCCACGGGCAGATAGAACAGGAAAGACAGGGTGACATACAGCCACACGAAACGGAAGCGTTTCGTCTCTCCCCGCGCGGCATAATAGAGCGCCACCACCAGGCAGCCCAGCGCGGTGAAGGGCACGTTGCGCAGGATGCCCCACAGGACGCCGCCCTCGTTGGTCAGCCAGCCGTTCTGCGGGAACAGGCAGATAACCACCCGGAGCGCCGTCAGCGCCCACACCAGGGCGGTCACCTTCTTGTCCTCCGTCCTGCGGTAATAGCCGATCCAGATGTAGTACACCAGCACATAGAACACCGTCATCGTGACGGAGGTGATCAGCTTTCCGATGCCCAGGGCAGCGGTGAAATCAGCCGAAACGAAGAAATTCAGCACCCGCGGCACCAGGTGGAAGGCGTCGCCGATGCCCAGGATCAGTGCCGCCTGGCCCATCATCCGCTCCGTTCTGCCGCGCGCCTTTTTCAGGATCTGGCATCCCCACAGGATCACCAGCACCAGATACAGGATATCAAAGGTCGATTCGCCGTACTTCATCACAGCACCTCCTCTTGAGGATGTTTATTTCGCCGCGGCCGATCCGTTTTCCTTCCGTTGATCATTCATCTTGAGAAGCCATATTCAGCGCAATCGGAAAAACATCATTTATGTTCTTTTTTTGTTTGTGAAAAAATATTTGACATATTGACGATTCGGTGTTATTATGTCTAAGTTGCCTGTCTTGCAGGCGTTGTTTGAGTGCTTGACCGCCGGTCGGCCCCAGACAAATCACTTCGACTATATATTCCCGAGGGTTGCGGGGATGTTATAGGAGGAGATCCCCTGATAAGGGACTCCGATAAATTACGGGAGGTGCTCTCATGCCCACGATCAATCAGTTGATCCGCAAGGTAAGGGAAAAAGTGGCCAACAAGTCGACCGCTCCCATCCTGCAGGGGTGTCCGCAGAAGCGCGGCGTCTGCCTGAGCGTCAAAACGACGACGCCCAAGAAGCCGAATTCCGCTCTGCGCAAAATCGCGAGAATCCGTCTGACGAACCAGATTGAAGGTACCTGCTACATTCCGGGTATCGGCCACAATCTGCAGGAGCACAGCGTGGTGCTCATTCGCGGCGGCCGTGTTCGCGATCTGCCTGGCGTCCGCTACCACATCATTCGCGGCGCTCTGGACACTGCCGGTGTTGCGAAGCGCAATCAGGGTCGTTCGCTCTACGGCGCAAAACGTCCCAAGAAGTAATGGCGGACATTCCGTCATGGCTCTGATCCGAACCGCTGTCAGGACAGTCTGAGCAGGCTTCCCTTTTTCTGGAACGGGAAAAGCGGGGCACTTGCCTGCCGACGCGCTTGTCCGGCACCGTAAAAACTTCGGAGCGGCGCGATGCTGACGCGCTGCGGACGGTCGGCGGATGACCGGTGACGAAATGATACGCCCCATTGTTTAAGGAGGGAAACTATGCCCCGTCGTGGATTTATCCCGAAGCGCGAAGTACTGCCGGATCCCATCTACGGGACCGTGGTGGTCACGAAGCTGATTAACCAGATCATGCTTGACGGCAAGCGCGGCACGGCCCAGCAGGTCTGCTACGACGCTTTCGAAATGATCAAGCAGAAGACCGATAAAGACCCCAACGAAGTCTTCCAGGCGGCGCTCAACAACGTGATGCCCCAGCTGGAAGTCAAGGCCCGCCGCGTGGGCGGCGCCACCTATCAGGTTCCTATGGAAATTCGTCCGGAACGCCGTCAGACCCTGGGTCTGCGCTGGATCGTTGATTTCAGCCGCACCCGCGGTGAAAAGACGATGTCCGAGCGTCTGGCCGCGGAACTGATGGACGCAGCCAACAACACCGGCAACGCCGTAAAGCGCAAGGAAGAAATGCACCGCATGGCCGAAGCCAACAAGGCTTTCGCGCACTATCGCTGGTAATTTCCAAGAGCGCAGAACCCAGGTAACTGCCTGAAGGAGTATTGGATAAGCATATGCCCAGGAGTCATCCGTTAAACAAAGTACGCAACATCGGCATCATGGCCCACATCGACGCCGGTAAGACCACCACGTCCGAGCGCATCCTGTTCTATACAGGCCGCACGCATAAGATCGGCGAAGTGCACGACGGCGCCGCGACCATGGACTGGATGGAGGAAGAGCAGGAGCGCGGCATCACCATCACGTCTGCCGCGACCACCTGTGAATGGAAGGGGTTCCGCATCAACCTGATCGACACCCCCGGCCACGTGGACTTTACCGTGGAAGTTGAGCGCTCGCTGCGCGTTCTGGACGGCGCCGTGGCGGTCTTCTGCGCCAAAGGCGGCGTGGAGCCCCAGAGCGAGACCGTCTGGCGTCAGGCGACCAAGTACCATGTGCCCCGTATTGCCTATGTAAATAAGATGGATATCATGGGCGCGAATTTCAGCCGGGCCATCGAAATGATGAACACCCGCCTGAACGCCCGCGCAATCCCGATCCAGCTGCCCATCGGCAAGGAAGCGACCTTCCGCGGCATCATTGACCTGGTCAAGATGAAGGCGGAAGTCTATTACGACGACGAGGGCAAGGACGTCCGCGAGGAGGAGATCCCCGCCGACATGCTGGACCAGGCCAAGGCAGCCCGTGAAGCGATGATCGAAGCCGCGGCGGAAGACAACGACGAGCTGATGGAGAAATTCTTCAGCGGCGAGGAGCTGACCGTCGAGGAGATCATGCAGTCCCTGCGTGACCAGACCATCGCCTGCAAGCTGACCCCGGTTCTGTGCGGATCGTCTTATCGCAATAAGGGCGTCCAGATGCTCCTGGATGCCATCATCGCCTACCTGCCCAGCCCGCTGGACATCCCTGCGGTGGAAGGCAAGGATCCCCGCAACGACAGCACGGTCACCCGCGAAGCGAGCGACGACGCTCCCTTCTCCGCACTGGCCTTCAAGATCGCCGTGGACCCCTTCGTAGGCAAGCTGGCGTTCTTCCGCGTGTACTCCGGCAAACTGGAGGCCGGCGGATACGCCTATAACATCAACAAGCACAAGCGCGAGCGCTTTGGCCGCATCCTGCGGATGCACGCCAATCACCGCGAGGATATCGACTGCGTCTACGCGGGCGAGATCGCGGCGGCCGTGGGCTTCAAGGACACGACCACCGGCGACACCCTGTGCGACGAGAAGCATCCGATCGTGCTGGAAAACATGGTTTTCCCCGACCCGGTCATCCAGGTCGCCATCGAGCCCAAGACCAAAGCCGGTCAGGACAAGATGGCGCTGGCGCTCCAGCGTCTGGCGGAGGAAGACCCGACCTTCAAGACCTACACCGATCAGGAGACCGGCCAGACGATCATCGCCGGCATGGGCGAGCTCCATCTGGAGATCATCGTCGACCGCATGATGCGCGAGTTCCACGTGGAGGCCACCGTTGGCCGCCCGCAGGTCGCGTACAAGGAGACGATCCGCAAGAAGGCCACCGCGGAAGGGCGCTTCGTGCGCCAGACCGGCGGCCACGGCCAGTACGGCCACTGCGTGATCGAGCTCGAGCCTCTTGAGCCCGGTCAGGGCTACCAGTTTGAGAACGCCATCGTCGGCGGCGTGATTCCCAAGGAATTCATCGCCCCGATCGACGCCGGTATCCAGGAAGCGGCGAAAGCCGGCGCCCTGGGCGGCTTCGAGGTCGTGGACTTCAAGGCCCGCGTCATCGACGGCAGCTACCACGACGTCGACTCTTCCGAAATGGCGTTCAAGATCGCCGGTTCCATGGCCTTCAAGGAGTGCCAGCCCAAGTGCGGCGAGGTCCTGCTTGAGCCGATGATGAAGGTCGAGGTCGTGATCCCGGAGCAGTATCTGGGCGACGTCGTAGGCGACATCAACAGCCGCCGCGGCAGGATCGAGTCCTTCGAAGCGAACATGGGCGACCAGACCGTGCACTGCTTCGTGCCGCTGAGCGAAATGTTCGGTTACGCGACCGACCTGCGCTCCCGCACCCAGGGCCGCGGACTCTTCTCGATGCAGTTCGACCACTATGAACAGGTTCCCGCCAACGTCGCCGAGAAGGTCGTTGGCAAACGAAATTAAATTGTCCCGGGCTCCGGCCTGTCCGGCAGCCCACATAACGAGGAGGAACGATACTCATGGCTAAGCAACATTTTGAGCGTACCAAGCCCCACGTAAACATTGGTACGATCGGTCACGTTGACCACGGCAAGACCACCCTGACCGCCGCCATCACGATGGTACTGGCCAAGGCGGGTCAGGCCCAGGCGATGAAG
>JBGUIY010000142.1:0-3472 GCA_045113475.1 Christensenellales bacterium
TGGCGCGCCGAGACTGGAGGTACGGGGAGCGGCTTATGCGACCCTGATCGCCCGGTTCGTGGAAATGGCCCTGTACGTTGCCTTCGTCCTCCGTCATCCGCAGCCGTTCCTTGGCAAACGCGGCGACACGCTGCGCACGGACTGGAAGATTTTCGGTTCGATCCTGCGGCGGGGCTGGCTGATGCTGTTTTCCGAGGTGCTGTGGGTCGTTTCGGAAACCGTTACCACCGCCGTATACAACGGGCGGGGCGGCGCGGACGTGGTCTCCGGCATGTCGGCGGGCTGGGGCATCGTCAATCTGCTGTTCGTGTCCTTCGGCGGCATCAATACCGCAACCGCTGTCATCATCGGCAAGACGCTGGGTACGGGACAGCTGGACGAGGCGAGAAAGCAGAAAAACTGGATGCTTTCTGCCGCTGTGGTGTTCGGATTTTTCATGACGCTGGCGGGCGGTCTGGCGACGCTGCTGACGCCGCTGGTATTCGGCCATCTCTCCCAGGTGGCCCAGGAAATCTGCCGCGACCTGGTCCTGCTGGTATCCCTGTACATGCCCCTGTGGATCTACAGCAACGTGCAGTTTTCCATAGCCAGGGCCGGAGGCGACACGGTCATGGGCGCGGTCGTGGACGGCGGCGTCACGCTGGCGGTGGTGATTCCCGGCATCTTTTTGCTGGCACGGTGGACGGATTGGGGGCCGGTGCTGATGTACGGCGTGCTGAAGCTGACCGATATCATCAAAATCATCACTGCCCATCTCTGGCTGAAAAAGGAGAAATGGGTGAAGAATCTGGCAGCGCAGCCGACGCAATGACGCGGCGGCGTACCGGAGGGAGAGCACAATGAAAACAAAACCGGAAGTCTATCTGTTCGGCCAGGTGCTGGGCACGCACTCTTTCCTGCTGAAGGACGGCTTTCTGCAGCCGGACGAGTATGCCGAGATCAGGGAGCAGTACTTCCTCCCCGGCGGGGAAACGGGCACGGCGGCCACCGTGCTGGATTCGCTCGGTGTATCCGTCCGGATGGACGGCACCTGGATCGGCACTGAGGTAGCGCCGATGCTGCAATCGTTTTACCGGGAAAAGCAGGTGGATTTGTCCCCGCTGCGCATCCGGGAGGACGATCCCGGCGTCATGGACTATGTGGTGATCGCCGGACTGGTGCGCTCTCCCATGGGCAGGTTCCAGGCCCTGTTTTCCTCAGGCCGGCGATGGTGGAACATCCCGCAGGAGAAGGACATCGCCGGCTGCAAAGCAGCGGCCATCGATCCGTTTTTCGGGGAAGAATCCCTGCTGGCCATGGAGATCTGCCAGCGGAACGGCATCCCCTATGTGACCATCGACAGTCCCCATGATTCGCCTTTGCATCGGAACGCCGCGGTGAACGTAGTATCCAGGGAGTGTACAGGGCAGCATTACGCGGGCATGGAACCGGAAGCCGTGATGGAGCGGCTGACGGAAACGGCGTCGGGCCTGACCATCTTCACCCAAGGCGACGGCGATATGCTGTACGGGCGGAAAGGCGGAGAAATCCATCGGATGAAGCCTTTCTCAGTGGATGTGAAAAGCACCCTGGGCGCGGGCGATACCTTCAAGGCCGGATGCGTATACGCCATACTGCGCGGAATGCCTGACGAGGATCTGGTGCGCTTCGCAAGCGCCTGCTCCGCGGTGGCCGTTTCCCGGTTCCCGCTGCCGCTGCATCCGCCGGCGCTGAAGGAAGTGCAGGCACTCATTCATTCAAGGAAAGGATGATCGATATGGTAATTGGAATTGTCGGAGAAAACTGCAGTGGGAAATCGACGCTGGCAGCCCGCATCAGAGACACGGTCGGAGCAGAGATCGTCACAGGAAAAGACTACCTGAGGATGGCCAGATCAGAGCCGGATGCCAGAAGACTGTTCCAGGAAAAGCTGAAGAGCGCCGTCAGCGGAAGCAATATCATCTACGTGATTTCTGAACCGGACCATCTCACCCTGCTGCCAGAAGGCGCGGTCAGGATCCTGGTCAGCGCCGATCTGGACACGATCAGGGAACGCTTCAAAGCCAGGATGCACGGCGTTCTGCCTGCGCCGGTGGAGCGGATGCTTGAAACCAAACACGGCATGTTTGACAGCGGCGCATATGATTACCGGTACGACGGCGCAGCGGGCGACGCCGCCGCGTTATGTGAACAGCTGAAGCAGCTGAGATAAACATACCGGACCGACGGGAGGAGCGGCTTATGGACAGGAACTGGTCCGAAATGAACAAAGAAATGCAGGCTTTGCTCTCCAAAGAGGCCACATTCCGGGAAGGGATCGAAAAACTCCTCGAATTGCGGAAAAGCCTGTTTGAGCAGATCACGCAGATCGTGAACACCTTCCCTGAGGAGGCGTTTTATCAGATGCCCTTTGCCGGGGCGGACGGGTATCACAGCAAGACGCTGGCCTATTCCATCTGGCACATCTTCCGCATCGAGGACATTGTGGCCCATGAAATGATCGCGGATGATCAGCAGGTGCTGTTCACGCAGGGATACCAAGAAGCCATCGGTTCCCCGATCATCACCACCGGCAATGAGCTTTCCCGCGACGGGATCGCGGCATTTTCCAGACAGCTGAACGTCCGGGAACTGTACCGGTACGCGCAGGAAGTGACGCGGTCCACCGATCAGCTCCTGCGGCGCCTTGAATACGAGGACCTGAAACAAAAAATCGGGGACGAGATGGCCGGAAAACTGCGGCGCACCGGCTGCGTCAGCGATGCCGAAAGCGCAGCCTGGCTGATCGGGTACTGGTGCGGGAAGGATGTGCTGGGTCTCATCCGGATGCCCTTCAGCCGGCACTGGATCATGCACATCGAAGCGATGCAGCGCATCAAGAACAGACTGTGCAGGCAGGCTCGGAAGGGCGTTGACCCTGTCGCGTACTGCGGCTTTTCCTGCGATCACTGCTTCCTGAGCGCGTGGTGCGGCTCGTGCAGAACGGCATACAACACCTGCTCATTCGCCAGGGTCTCTCCGGACGGCAAGTGTCCCAACGCGGTCTGCTGTAAGGAAAAGGGCTTCGACGGATGCTACGAGTGCGGGCTGCTGGAAACCTGTGAAAAAGGGTTCTACACTCCCTCCAACGACGGCGCAAACGCGGCCAAAGCGCAGGCCATGTACATCCGGAAGCATGGAAAGAAAGCCTTCCTGAAGCTGCACAACCGGCTCCACGAAAAGTATGATTTTGCGAAGACACAGGAGATCCTGGGCCAGGATTGCAAAGAAGGATTAAGAATACTTGAGAATAACTGAACGATCAAAAAGAAAGCGAGGTACCCGCATGAAAATCCTTGTTCTGAACGGCAGCCCCAAGAAGAAGAGCGACACCTTCCGCCTGACGGACGCCTTTTTGAAAGGCCTGAACCGAAGCAGTGAGCACGACGTCCGCGTCGTCCATGTGAGAGAAAAGCAAATCGCCCCCTGCCGGGGCTGCTTCGGCTGCTGGCAG
>JBGUIY010000143.1:0-21551 GCA_045113475.1 Christensenellales bacterium
CATGGTCACTGTGCACGAATGGGGCCACTTTATCGCCGCGCGCATGACCGGTATACCGGTTCGAGAATACTCCATCGGCTTCGGCCCAAAGCTTACCCAGTGGAAGAGCAAAAAATACGAGACGGTCTTTTCGGTACGCGCGATCCCCGCGGGCGGCTACTGCGCCTTTTACGGGGAGGATGATCCGGATGAAAAGGCCGATGAGGATCCCCGTGCCATGCGCGGCTTCCCGGTATGGAAGCGCATGGTCACGGTTTTCATGGGCCCGTTCATGAATTTCGTACTGGCGTTCCTGGTGGGACTCGGCTTTTACTGGATCGGCGGGGTGACCAGCATCACCTACGGGGACTATCTGCAGGTCAAAAACGTCAGCGTCGGCAGTGCCGCCGATCAGGCCGGCTTCCAGACCATGGATATCCTTAAAAAGGTCGACGGCGAGGACGCCGGCGGACGGACATCAGATGGGCTGGATTACCGTTTCCGTGAGCTCATCAACGAGCGCGGCCGGAAGGGCGAAGCCCTCGAGGTCGTGGTAGAGCGTGAGGGCGGTGAGAAGACGCTGACGGTCACTCCCCAGGCGGACGCCACGGGGCGGATGCTGATCGGTATCGAGATCGAGCCGGTCATCGAGAACATGACGCAGCTGCATCCAGGTTTCTTCCGTTCCGCGGGGCTCTCGGCGCAGCTCTGCGTGCAGGAGGGGCGGATCATCCTGGATTCGCTGGGCATGCTGATCAACGGCCAGGCGGGGCTCAGCGATATGTCCGGTCCGGTGGGCGTGGTGCGCATCGTCGCCGAAGAAACGCAGAAAAACGGGCCGGAGGCCTATATCCTGCTGCTGATCTTCATTTCCGTCAACCTGGGTCTGGTCAACCTGATGCCCATCCCGGGCCTCGACGGCGCGCAGATCATCCTGCTGCTGGTGGAGGCCATCCGGCGGAAACCCCTGTCCCGCAAGACGGAGGCCTATATCAAGCTGGTGGGCTTCGCGGCGCTGATGCTGCTGTTTGTTACGCTGACTTTCCAGGATATTTCAGGCATATTCAGGGGTGGACGATGAAAAAAGCGGTATTTGCCGGAAATCTGCAGATCGGCGGCGGCGCGCCGGTTTCCGTGCAGTCCATGACCAATACTCGCACGGAGGACGCTGAAGCGACGCTGGCTCAGATCCGCAAGCTGGCGGAGGCGGGCTGCGATCTGGTGCGCGTATCCGTATATAATGAAGCGTGTGTCGCGGCGGTCCGGCAGCTGGTGGACAACAGCCCGGTACCGCTCTGCGCGGACATCCACTTCGACGCCAGGCTGGCGGTAGGGGCGGTGGAAAACGGCATATCCAAGCTGCGCATCAACCCCGGCAACATCGGCGGAGAGGATAAGGTGCGCCTGGTGGCGGACTGTCTGAAGCGGCACCACATCCCCGTGCGCATCGGCGTCAATACCGGCTCCATCGAAAAGGATATCCTGGCGAAGCACGGCGGCGTGACGGCGGAGGGCATGTGCAAAAGCGCGCTGGGCCACGCCCGGCTGCTGGAACGGGAGGGCTTTGACGACATCGTTCTCTCCCTGAAGGCCAGCGACGTGCGGCTGACCGTGGAGGCTTACCGTATGATCGACCGGCTGTGTGATTATCCGCTGCATGTGGGCGTGACGGAAGCAGGCCTGCCCGGCGAGGGCACCCTCAAATCCGCTATCGGCATCGGTGCGCTGCTGCTGGACGGCATCGGGGATACGGTACGCGTCTCCCTGACCGGCGATCCGGTGCGGGAACCGAAAGCGGCCATCGATATCCTGAAGGCGCTGGGCATGCGTTCCGGCATCCGATGGACCTCCTGCCCCACCTGCGGGCGGACACGGATCAACGTGGAACAGATCTCCCGGGAGCTGCAGGCGGCCCTCGCCGACGTGGACGCCGATTTGAGCGTGGCGGTGATGGGCTGCGTGGTCAACGGGCCGGGGGAGGCGCGGGACAAGGATATCGCGCTGTGCGGCGGGGACAACTGCGCCGCGCTCTATATCAAGGGACAATACGTGCGCACCCTCCGCGGCGATGTGACCGGGGAAACGGTGCGGGCGATCAGGGAATATCTGCATGAAAAAGGCTGAACTGATTCAGGAGATCAACCGGAAGATCCCTTCGACCAGGGGCGACCTGACGATCGAACGGGTATTCTTTAATAAAGCGGAGAATCACGCGGTGATATCCTTTCTGTCCGGGCAGCTGCTCGGACAGGATGATTTTGTGCGCATCAAAGCGCTGCTTGAAAGCATTTTCCAGAATATGCGCATCTCCCTGCGCGTCGCCTCGCCTGCCCTGGCTGACGCTTTCAGGGAGGATCCCATGAAGTACGGCGCGCCGGTGCTGGATTACCTGACGCGGGAATACCCCCAGGTCCAGGGATGGCGGCGCTGGCTGAACATGCGCATGGAAGGGGAAAGGCTTTGCCTGGAGGTGCCGGACGTGTTCGCCCAGGACTTCTTCGGCCAGACCGAGGTGATGAGCCGCCTGAGCCAGGCGGTGGAAGACATCTACCGCTTCCATCCCCCGGTGACGGTGGATATCACGGGTGAAAACGAGCGCCGCATCCAGGAGGAACTGGAGGCGCGCGTCCTGGAGGAGGAGAAGCTCTTTGCCTCAGCTGCCAAGCAGCAGCCGCAGAAGCAGGTGACGCCGACCATCCGCGGCCGTGTCATCACCGCGCCGCCGGTACCCATCGACAGCCTCACCCCGGAGAGCGACCGCGTGGTCATCCGGGGCAAGATCCTGAGCATCGAGACCCGCGAGGTGTCCGGCGGCACGACGCTGCTGGTCACCTTCGCTGTCACGGACTTCACCAGCTCGATCAAGTGCAAGATGTTCCTGAACTACCGTCCGCGCCAGCACCGCGGCCCCCTGGCCGAGGACGAGCCGCCGATCACGCCGGAGGAAAAGAAAGCGGTGGAGGCGGTCGTCAAGCAGCTGTCGCCCGGCACGGGCGTGCTGGTGCGCGGCGTCATGCAGTACGATAACTTCCTGAAGGAAGTCATCCTCCGGGCGGACGACATCATGCCCGCCGAACTGCCGCAGCGCATGGACACTGCCGAAAAGAAGCGCGTGGAACTGCACCTGCACACGAATATGAGCACCATGGACGCCATCAACTCGATCTCCGATCTGATGGCGCGGGCGGCCAAATGGGGCCACACGGCCCTGGCAGTTACCGATCACGGCGTGGTGCAGTCCTATCCGGAAGCCTTCAACGCGGCAAAGAAAAACAATATCAAGCTGATCCCCGGCGTCGAGGCGTATCTGACCGACGACGAAGCCATCGTGGAAAACCCGCAGGGCCAGAACATCGACGACACCATCGTGGTCCTGGACTTCGAGACCACGGGGCTGAACACGCGCAGGGACCGCATGATCGAGTTCGGCGCGGCCAAGCTGGCCCACGGGCAGATCGTGGATGCCATCGACCTGTTCATCAACCCCGGCTTCCCGCTGCCGCAGAAGATCAAGGACCTGACGCACATCACCGACCAGGACGTGATGAACGCCGAACCCGCGGCCCAGGTGCTGCCGAAGATCATGGAGTTTATCGGCGACTGCCCGGTGGCGGCCCACAACGCCAAGTTCGATATCTCCATCCTGCGCAACGAGCTCAAGCGGGTGGGGCAGACCTTTGAGGGCACGGTGCTGGACACCCTGAGCTTTGCCCGCAAACTCTATCCCGACATGAAATCCCACAAGCTGGGTTCCGTCTGCAAAAACCTCGGCGTCACTCTGAAGGACGCGCACCGTGCCGTGAACGACGCCACCGCCACCGCCCACTGCCTGGCGGTGATGATGGACGAGGCGAAAAAGAAGGGCGCCGTGACCCTGGACGATCTGAACGATCTCTCCCACGACTGCTCGCTGGGTGCCGCGACCCATATCGTGCTGCTGGCGGCGACCCAGAAGGGCGTGGAAAACATCAACCACATCGTCACGGAATCTCACCTCAACTATTTCAAGCGCCGTCCCCACGTGCCCCGGGCCATTCTCCAGAAATACCGCGAAGGGCTGATCGTCGGCTCTGCGTGCATCGAAGGCGAACTGATGCAGGCCATTGCCGCGGGGGAGGACGACGACCGGCTGAAGAAGATCGCCCGTTTCTACGACTATCTGGAGATCCAGCCCATCGGCAACAACGCCTTTATGCTGCGCGAAGGGCTGGCGGACGACGAGGAAGCCCTGCGGGACATGAACCGAAAGGTGGTCTGGCTGGGCGAAAAGCTGGGCATCCCCGTCTGCGCCACCGGCGACGTGCATTTTCTCGATCCGGAGGACGCCATCTTCCGTACGATCATCCAGAACGCCCAGGGCTTCAAGGACTGCGAACAGCAGCCCCCGCTGTACTTCCATACCACGGACGAGATGCTGGATGAGTTCAGCTACCTGGGCCGGGACAAGGCGTACGAGGTGGTCGTGACCAACACCAACCTGATCGCGGACCGCATCGAAAAGACTTTCTGGCACATTCCCCATCCCGAAGGGAAGGAGACCTTCTCCCCCTTCTGGGAGGAAGCGGCGCACGACATCGAATCCATGAGCTGGTCCACCGCCCACGAGATGTACGGCGACGAACTGCCGGAAATCATCACCAAGCGCCTGGAAAAAGAGCTCAGTTCCATTATCGGCTACGGTTACGCCACTCTGTATTCCATCGCCAACAAGCTGGTGCAGAAGTCCCTGCGGGACGGCTACCTGGTGGGCAGCCGCGGCAGCGTCGGCTCCTCCTTCGTCGCCTGCATGTCCGGCATCACGGAGGTCAATGCCCTGCCGCCCCACTACCGCTGCCCCAAGTGCCGAAAGGGATACTTTGATATCCCCAAGGGTTACACGGTGGGCGTGGACCTGCCGGACAAGGAGTGCCCCGTCTGCGGCACGCCCCTGTGCAAGGAGGGCTTCGACATCCCCTTCGAGGTGTTCCTGGGCTTCAAGGGCGACAAGGTGCCGGATATCGACCTGAACTTCTCGGGCGAATACCAGCCCCACGCCCACGCCTATATCGAAGAGCTCTTCGGCACGGGTTCGGTCTTCCGCGCCGGCACCATCGGCACTCTGGCGGAAAAGACTGCCTACGGTTACGTCCTCAAATACCTGGAGGAGCACGGCAAGACCGTGTCCGAAGCTGAAAAGGACCGTCTGGCGGCGGGCTGCGTGGGCGTCAAACGCACCACGGGCCAGCACCCGGGCGGCATCGTGGTGCTGCCCAAGAGCTACGATATCTGCCAGTTCACCGCGGTGCAGCATCCGGCGGACGATCTGGAATGCGGCATCGTCACCACCCACTTCGATTTCAACTCCATGCACGACGTGCTGGTCAAGCTGGACTGCCTGGGACACGACGATCCGACCATGATGCACCTGCTGGAGGAACTCACGGGCGTGCCCTTCAAGCAGATCCCGCTGGACGACAAGAACGTGATGAGCCTGTTCTCCTCGCCTGCCGCCCTGGGCGTGACGCCCGAGGCCATCGACTGCACCACCGGCACCCTGGGCGTGCCGGAATTCGGCACCGCCTTCGTCCGCGGCATGCTGGACGAGACGCACCCGACCACCATGGAAGAACTCATCCGCATCTCCGGCCTTTCCCACGGCACGGACGTATGGCTGGGCAACGCCCGAGACCTGATCATGAACGGCGTCGCGAAGCTGAAGGAGTGCATCTGTACCCGCGACGACATCATGAACGCGCTGATCGCCTACGGGGTGGAGAGCAAAATGGCTTTCACCACCATGGAGAGCGTGCGCAAGGGCAAGGGCCTGAAGCCGGAAATGGAGGAGGCCATGGTGGCGCACAACGTGCCGCCGTGGTTCATCGACAGCTGCAAAAAGATCAAGTACATGTTCCCCAAGGGGCACGCCGTCGCCTACGTGACCATGGCGCTGCGCGTGGCCTGGTACAAGGTGTACCGGCCCCAGGCCTATTACTGCGCCTTCTTCACGATCCGCGGCGACGGCTTCGACGCCTGCACCATGCTGCTCAGCATGGACGACCTGAACGCGAGGATCAAGGAATTCAAAAAGCTGAGCCAGGAGAAGAAGCTATCCGCCAAGGAAGAGACCGAGATCACCGCCATGGAAATGGTGCGGGAGATGATGGCCCGCGGCTTTACCTTCCTGCCTGCCGACCTGTACAAGAGCGACGCAAGGCGGTTCCTGCCGGAGGGGGACACCGGAATACGAGTGCCCTTCGTGGCGCTGGGCGGCCTGGGCGAGTCGGCCGCGGACGGCATCGTGGCCGCGAGGAACATCCCCTTCGTGTCGGTGGAGGACCTCAAAAACCGTGCCCGCATATCCTCAGCGGTGGTGGAGCTGCTCCGGAATCATGGCTGCCTGAATGCCCTGAGCGAGACCAGCCAGATTTCGCTGTTTTCCATCTGATGTTGGACATTTGTTGGACATGCGATGTTATATTACTAACCGTATTCGTGGGGCAGGCGTGTCTCAGAAACTTCTGAAAAAAGCACTGCCATCCGTTCCGCAGCTGCGTATAAAGATACGAGGTTGCTTCAAGGAGGAGAAAAAAGCCTATGGAACGAGTACTGACAAACCTGTTTGACTATCAGAAGTTTGAAAAGAACGCAGATCTTGGCCGGCTGATCGATTCGGTCCATTCCCGCTATGCTATCCGGGAACTGTCTATGGACGACATGGAACTGATCAACGCCGCCGGTGTCCCGCATGTCCCTGTAAAGGACAGTGAGGAGGATCACAAGTAAACATGACATTTCCGGACATGGAACAGATTTATCTGGAATACCATGACAAGGTGATGGGCTATATCCGCGCCAGGGTACACGGCTGGGCGGACGCAGAGGATCTCTGCGCGGACGTGTTCGAAAAGGTGCAACGGAAGCTGCCGGATTACGATCCGGCAAAAGCATCTGTCAGCACCTGGGTTTTTACGATCACGCGGAATACCGTGATCGACTTCTTCCGCAGGGCAAAGCACCCGGAAGAACTGGACGAGAACATGTCCGACGATTCGGCTGTGGAGGAAAACCTGCTTCAGACGGAAACGCTGGGCGAGCTGGCCACGGCCCTGCGCAAGCTGCCCCAGCAGCTCATGGACATCATCGTGCTCAGGTATTATGACCGGAAAACGCTGACGGAAATCGCCGGCCTGATGGGACTGAGCTATGGCGCAGTCAAACTGCGGCATCAGAATGCGCTGATGCTGCTCAAGGAGCACATGGGCGGAAAGACTGCGTAGAATCAGCCCTCGGAAGGATGCGATTGACCGTGAACGCGAACGGTCTGATGACGAACGTGCTCGTCACCGGTATGGTACTGGTGATGGTTTTTGTGTTGCCATGGATCGACCGCCGCGTATGCGCGCGTCTCGGCCTCAACCTTCAGGGCGGCGTCAGCGGCCATCCCCGTGCGGAATCTCTGCTGCGGCTGCGGCAGGGCCTTCTGACGGGGCTTTTTTTGATTTATATCCTCGCCGTGGCCTGGCTCGTGTTCTTTTCAAGATCGGCCACGGACGATTATCAGGTTCATATCGCGCTTTATGAAGATCTGCAGCATGCCGTGCGGATCGATTTTGGTTTTTTGGGCGTGATCCGTTCGATCTTCACTGAGGGCTTTCCCAAGGCCATATCGCATATCCGTGTCGTAAAACCGGAGGATATCGCGCAGGTCTATATGAACATTATGCTCTTCGTGCCGATGGGCTACCTGCTGCCCTACGTTTTTGCCTGGTTCCGGGCGAAGGTGTGGGTCAGACCCGTCGCGGCGGGCGCCGTCATTTCTTTACTGATCGAAAACCTGCAGCTCATCGGGCGCCGCGGGTTCTACGATATGGACGACCTGGTATCCAATACCCTGGGCGGGCTCATCGGGGAGCTGCTTTTCATCTCGGTCGCCTACGTGGTCACGCACCCGGACTGGCGCAGGGAGCTGAAGGCGTACAGGCGCTGGAGGCGGAATGCCCAGAGCCGGACGCTGTACCCCTTCGCCCGGCGCATGGGCCTGACCCGTACCACGCTCCGCGCCTCCAACGAAGAGGAGATCTGGGATTTCTACGTGATGAAGCTGGGCTTCCGGCTCAGGAAACAGCTGGTCCCGCTGGATTCGCCCGGCACGGATCTCCTGCTGGAAATGGGCAGGTCCCAGGTGGAATTCCATTGCTCCAACCTGCACGAGGACCTGCCGGAACAGACGCTGACCATGTCCGCGAAAAGGCTGCGCCCGATCCTGAACCGTCTGAGCAAGAACGGCATCGAGGCAAGTCCCGTTGGCCAGGATCCCTATACGGGCCTGCGGTGCATCAGCTTCAGCGGGCCGGACCACGTGCGCATCACTGTTATCGAGAAGTAATCCAAACGAACTGACGGAGGAAAGCCAATGATCAGAGCGGTACGGCAGATGGCCACCGTCGCGGTGATCCTGATAGCGTTCTGCATCGTCTGTCGGATGACGCTGTTCACGAACTATACCGCATATATACAGATGCCTGTGTATGACGGACAGCTGGCGGCTGACGGTTACAGGCTGATCGCCGAAGACCCTGACATCCTGAACGTGGACCGGATCGAATCCGGGAACGGGTTTATGCGTGTGACCATCGAGCCGGAAAAGAGGGGCCACAGCGATATCACCATGGTGGACCAGCAGGGGGAAACCCGGGTCATGGTTCCGCTCTATGTCGGGCGGTTCCGGACAGTTTACAATCTGGCGACAGGCGGTTTTACGGGAGACGGCGTGGTGATGGCCGCCGTCACGCTGTTCTGGCTGACGGTCTTTATGATTATGCTGTGGAACTACCGGCAGGCGAAGGGTTCCGCTTTCTATGCCTATTCCACGATCTATTTTGCCGGCTTCTCCTTATTCGCGCTGGTGACCGGGCTGCTGATGCTGGAGATCACCGTCAAGCACGTCAGCAATCCGGCGCATTATTCGATGCTGAACGCTTACAGCGTGATCAACAGCGCCAGCATACAGTTCATGATGTTTACCATGCCCCTGATCGTGGTATTCGCCGTCGCGATGATCGTCAGCAATATCGTGCTGCTCAGGCATGAAAGGCCCAGGATCCAGAATGCCCTGGGCATTCTGATCGGCGTTGTTCTGCTGACCGGCGAAGCGGTCGGATATTTTGTATACAAACAGGATTTTTCCGGCTCTGAAATGCAGGTCCGTGTCCGGGACACGCTGATCCACGTGTGTGCCACGGTGTTCGTCTATTTTGAGTGCATGCTGGCCGGCTCAGTCATCTGCGGCGTCAAGTCCGCCGCTTACAGGCCGGCGCCGGATAAGGATTTTATCATCATCCTCGGCTGCTGGTTCAGGAAGGACGGCTCCCTGCCACCCCTGCTGCGTGGGCGCGTGGACAAAGCGCTGGAGTTCTGGAAGGGCCAGATCAAAGCCTGCGGCAAAGAAGCTGTCATCATCCCTTCCGGCGGCCAGGGAGCAAACGAGAGCATGGCGGAGGCCGAGGCCATGCGCCGGTACCTGCTGTCGAACGGCGTGCCTGAGCGCGTGATCCGCATGGAAGACCAGTCCAGGAACACCTACCAGAATATGGAGTTTTCAAAGCGGATCATCGATGCCGAGCAGCCCCGGGCGAAAACGGTCTTCGCCACGACCAACTACCATGTGTTCCGCAGCGGCGTTTGGTCCAACCTGGCGGGGCTGCACGCGGAGGGCATCGGCGGGAAAACCAAGTGGTGGTTCTGGCCCAACGCCTTCATGCGGGAGTGCGTGGGACTGCTGCAGAAGCGCTGGAAACAGGAACTCGTTTTCCTGCTCCTGCTGCTGGTGTTCTTCGGGACCCTTACCATGATCCTCGGATAAAGTTATGTTGGACATATGTTGGATAATCGGTTATAATAAACGATAATTCTTATATCGTACTGCCTTCAGCGGAAAGGAGACCTCCCTATGGATAATCAACTGTTCAGGAAAACGAGCATGGAACGCATCTCATCGCCGGAGCAGCTCCGCGATTATATGCGTGTAACGAGTCCCAGGCTGTGGATGATCCTGTCGGCGATCGTCGCTCTGCTGCTGGGCTTTATCGCTTACGCTTCGACCGCGAACATGGAAAGCACGGTGTCCGTGAAGGCGGAAGTCCTGACAGACACTTATGAGGGCTACGAGTCCACCTCGATCGGCATCACCCTGCCGGCCTCCGACCGTGAAATTGTTCAGCCGGGCATGAAGGTCCGCCTGGCCGGCAAGCAGGGTTCCATCAACTTCATCATGCAGGACGGCGAAGAGATCATGGCCTTTGTCGCGATGGACGAGGGACAGGATCTCCATATACCAAACGGCATCTATGATGCCGAGATCGTGACGGAATCCACCACGCCGATCAGCTTCCTGCTGAACTGACGGAGGTACGCGGAATATGGCAGAAAATAGCGGAAAGAAGGCCGGGACGCTCCGGAAGGGCGTCAAGGGCGGGGTGGCGAAGGTGCCTGTCATCATGCAGATGGAGGCGCTGGAATGCGGTGCCGCCTGCCTGGCCATGGTGCTGGCATATTACCATAAGTGGGTGCCGCTGGAGCAGGTGCGCCTGGACTGCGGCGTATCCCGCGACGGCTCCAACATGAAAAACGTGTACCTCGCGGCGAAGAACTACGGTTTGGACGTCCATGGATACAAGCTGGAGCTGGACGGCATCCGCAAGCTGGTCGCCTATCCCTGCATCATCCACTGGAACTTCAATCACTTCGTGGTGCTCAACGGCTTTAAGGGCAACAAGGCGGTGCTGAACGACCCCGCCCGCGGCACGGTGGCCGTGTCCATGGAGGAGTTCGACCAGTCCTTTACCGGCCTGTGCCTGACCTTTGAGCCCGGTGAAGACTTTGTGCCCTCCGGCAAGCGGAAAAGCACACTGGAGTTCGCAAAGCGCCGCCTGAAGGGCGCGGGGCCGGCGGTGGCCTTTGTCACCCTGATCTCCATGATCTCCTACCTTTTCGGCGTCATCAATCCGGTGCTTTCACGCATCTTCTATGACCGGCTGCTGACGCGGCGCGCGCCGGAATGGGTGCAGCCCTTCATCGCGGTCATGGCGCTGCTGTGCGTGTTCCAGATCGTCGTAGAATGGACCCGGACCATCTACAGCCTGAAAATCGACGGCAAAATGGCCATCGAGGGCAACGCGAATTATATGTGGAAGGTGCTGCGCCTGCCCATCGAGTTCTTTTCCCAGCGCATGACGGGCGACATCATCCAGCGCCAGGCGACCAACGCGTCGATCGCGGGGACGCTGGTCAATACCGTGGCGCCCCTGGCCCTGAATACCATCATGATGTTCTTTTACCTGTTCGTGATGCTGCGCTACAGCCCCATCATGACGCTGGTGGGCCTGGTTTCGCTGGTGCTCAACCTGCTGGTGGCGCGCTACCTGTCCAATAAGCGCGTGAACCTGACCCGCGTACAGATGCGCGACCAGGGCAAGCTCGCTTCTGCGACCATGGCCGGCATCAGCATGACGGAGACCATCAAATCCGCCGGCGCGGAAAACGGCTTCTTCCGAAAGTGGTCCGGCTATCAGTCCTCTGTGAACACGCAGCACGTCAAGTTCGTCACTCTGAATGCGAGGATCGGCCTGATCCCGCAGTTCATCAGCACGGCGTCCAACTACATGGTGCTTTTCATGGGCGTGCGGCTGGCCATCGACGGCAACTTCTCTCTGGGCATGATCGCCACGTTCCAGCAGATCCTGACCAGCTTCATGGAGCCTGCCACGACGCTGGTGGAGGCCGGACAGACCATCCAGGAAATGCGTACCGAGATGGAGCGCGTCGAGGACGTCATGCAGTATCCCGAGGATCCCATGCTGGCCAACGATGTTATTTCGGATGATACGGATTACGGGAAGCTGAAGGGCCTGGTGGAGCTGAAGAACGTGACCTTCGGCTATTCCCGCCTGGGCAATCCCACGGTCACGGATTTCTCCATGACCCTGAAGCCCGGCAGCCGCATCGCCATCGTGGGCGGCAGCGGCAGCGGCAAATCCACCGTCAGCAAGCTGATCACCGGCCTGTATAAGCCCTGGTCGGGCGAGATCCTGTTTGACGGGAAGCCGATCAGCCAGATCCCCCGCGGGGTCTTTACCGGCTCCGTGGCCATGGTGGACCAGGACATCGTGCTGTTCGAGGACACGATCGCCAATAATATCAGGATGTGGGACTCCTCCATCGCGGACTTCGAGGTGATCCTGGCGGCACGCGACGCGCAGATCCACGATGATATCCTGCAGCGCCCCGGCGGGTACCAGGGCAAGCTGACCGAGAACGGCAAAGACCTTTCCGGCGGCCAGCGCCAGCGCCTGGAGATCGCCCGCGTGCTGGCGCAGGATCCCTCCATCATCATTCTGGATGAAGCGACGAGCGCGCTCGACGCCAAGACGGAGTTTGAACTGGTCAAGGCCATCAAGGACCGCGGCATCAGCTGCATCGTGATTGCCCACCGCCTGTCCACGATCCGCGACTGCGATGAGATCATCGTGCTCGAAAAGGGCAGGGTGGTGGAGCGCGGCACGCATGAGGAACTGTACGCGAAGAACGGTGTTTACACCGAACTGGTGACTTCGGAATAAGGGAGGTGTTCTGATGGGGTGGTTCAACGAACAGATCAAGCAGCGGCTTCAAAGCGACCAGGAGACCCTTGAGGATTCCTTTTTCCGCATGGCCAGCGTCGTGCTGGATAAATGGAATTCAGAACACCTCATGGACGAGCAGGTCATCACCAAGGAGGAGCTGGACAGGATCCTGAAATATTTCCGCGAAAAGCCCGTGGAGGTGCCCGACAACATCAAGGACGTCAACGAGCAGCTCGAATACGCGCTGCGTCCTTCGGGGCTGATGATGCGCGACGTGTCCCTTGAGGAGGGCTGGCAGAAGGACGCCTACGGCCCCATGCTCGGCTACATCAAGGAAACCGGCATCATGGTGGCTCTCCTGCCCGGGACCATTGGCTACTGGTATCATGATCCCCAGACCGGCAAGAGGAAGCGCGTGACGCGGAGGAACGCGGGCATATTCGCGACGGACGCCCTCTGCTTCTACCGGCCTCTGCCCATGAAGAAGCTGGGCATCCCGGACCTGCTGCTGTATATGAAAAACAGCATCTCCCACGACGACCTGATCCTGATCGTGCTGGCAACATTTATCGTGACCATGGTCGGCAAGATCGAGCCGCGCGTGTACAGCCTGATCACCGGTCCCATCATGCGGGGCCGGCAGCTGACGCTGCTCACGGGCATCGGCGCTTTCCTGCTGGCGTCGGCCTTTGCAAACCAGATGTTCACCATGGTCAAAAACCTGCTGATGGAGCGGATCAACACCAAGACCTCCCAGGCGGTGGAAGCCTCGGTCATGATGCGCATCCTCTCCCTGCCGGTGAGCTTTTTCAGAAATTACGCCTCCGGCGAGCTGGCCAGCAGGGCGAATTCCGTCAGCAATCTGTGCTCCATGATGCTGAACAACATCCTGTCCATCGGCCTGACATCGCTCATGTCCCTGCTGTACATCATGGACATATTCAGCTACGCCCCCGCGCTGGTATGGCCGTCCATCCTGATCATTCTGGCGACTGTGATCCTGAGCGTGACGGCGTCCTTCCTGCAGATCGACATTTCCCGCAGAAAGATGAATCTTGAGGCCCAGGAAAGCGGCATGGGCTTCGCGATGCTCAGCGGCATTCAGAAAATCAAGCTATCCGGCTCCGAAAAACGTGCCTTCGCGCGCTGGGGCCGGCTGTATGCCAAGAGCGCCAAGCTGGAGTACAATCCGCCGACGTTTTTGAAGCTCAACAAAGTGCTGACCATGGCGATCTCGCTGGCGGGCACCGTGATCCTCTACTATCTGGCGATTGCTTCCGGCGTCGACAACAACCAGTATTTCGCCTTCAATGCGGCGTACGGCCGCGTGATGGCCGCGTTTTCGGCCCTTGCCGGCATCGCCATCTCCGTGGCGGGCATCCGGCCGATCCTGGAAATGGCCGAGCCGATCCTGAAGACCGAGCCTGAAGTGACGGCGGAAAAGGAAGTTCTGTCCAAAGTATCAGGCAACATTGAGATGAGCCACGTTTCGTTCCGTTATGAGGAGAACACGCCCTACATCCTCAACGACCTGTCCCTGAAGATCAGGGCAGGGGAGTATGTGGCCATCGTCGGCCGGACCGGCTGCGGCAAGTCCACACTGGTACGACTGCTGCTGGGCTTTGAAAAGCCGGAAAAGGGCGCTGTTTTCTATGACGCCCATGACCTGAACAGCATCGACCCCCGGGCATTGCGCAAGCAGATCGGCGTGGTCATCCAGAACGGCCAGCTGTTCCAGGGCGATATCTTTTCCAACATTACGATCTCGGCGCCGCAGCTCACGCTGGACGAAGCCTGGGAGGCGGCTGAGATGGCCGGCATCGCCCAGGATATACGCGATATGCCGATGGGTATGCAGACTATCATCTCCGAGGGCCAGGGCGGCGTGTCCGGCGGGCAGAAACAGCGGCTGATGATCGCCCGGGCCATCGCGCCGAAGCCGAAGATCCTGATCTTCGACGAAGCCACCAGCGCGCTGGACAACAAGACCCAGAAGCAGGTGTCGGACGCTCTGGACAAGCTGCACTGCACGCGCATCGTGATCGCGCACCGCCTGTCCACCATCCGCAACTGCGACCGTATCCTGGTCATGGATAACGGGGCGATGATCGAGGAAGGCAGCTATGAAGAACTGATCGCCAAAAACGGCGTGTTTGCAGATCTTGTGGCGAGGCAGAGGCTTGATACCGATCAGAAAAAACAGAATACAGAGGTGACAGAACCGTGACCGCTTTGAATATTCTGACGCTGCTCCTATTAGGCTGTGAGTTTGAACTCACGCCGATGATCACGTCCACTGCCTATATTGCCGGCCTCTGGCTGATCATGGAAAAGTGCGGCACCAAGGGCTGGTGGGCGCTGATCCCCTTCGCCAAGGATTATCAGCTCGGCAAGTGCGCGGGCCGCGAACCGGAAGCGCGCGTGCTGGTATTCCTGGACGTGCTGATGTATCTGGTCAATGTCGGCCTGCTCTTCCTGGATGATACCACCAATCTCGGTCTGTTTTACGCCATGCTTTCCCTGCTGGTGATGATCCCGCTGCTCGTTTATACGATCCGCATAAAGCTCGGCCTGATCGAGGTATTCGACCGGAAAAAGATCTGGATCATTCCCTGGGTCTTTATCGAATGCATTCCTGCGCTCGTGTGGGGCCTGCTGAAAAGATACCAGCCGCTGTGGAAGGTCGATGACCTCAAGAGCTCCGCGGCCGATTTCTTTTCCGGGAGCAAGGCGCAGGTGCTGGATCAGGGCCTGACCGTCAACCTGGAGGAAAGGACAGCCAAGGAATTCTTCAGGAAAAACTACCTACTCCGTGATATCCACATGTACATCCAGCCCGGACACATGGTGCTGCTGCTGGGCGGCTCCGGCGCCGGCAAGACCACCTACCTGAACGCTATCAACGGCTACGAGAAAGCCAAGGCGGAGGTGGTGCTCAACGGGAAAAACATGTACAAGAGCTATAAGGAAATGAAGTACGACATCGGGTTCGTGCCCCAGCTGGACCTGATGCGCGACTCCGACAGCGTGATCCGCACCCTGATGGACGCCGCCAGTCTGCGGCTGCCAAAGGATTTCTCCAACGCGGAGCGGCGGGAGCGCGTGGAAGAAGTCATGAAGATCTTCGGCCTGACGCCGGTCAAGAACAGCCTGGTGGTAAAGCTGTCCGGCGGCCAGCGTAAGCGCCTTTCCATCGCGATGGAGTTCATTTCCAACCCGACGCTGTTTATCCTGGACGAGCCGGACTCCGGCCTGGACGGCGTAATGGCGCGGGAACTCTTTGAACAGCTGCGCCAGATCGCCGATCAGGGCAAGATCATTATAGTTATCACCCATACGCCCGACCGTGTGATCGACCTGTTCGACGATGTGATCGTCCTGGCGAAAGACACCAACCGCACGGGACGCCTCGCATATTACGGCCCGATCGGGGAAGCGAGAACATTCTTCGGAAAGGACCGCATGGAAGAGATCGTGAAATCCATCAACCGTGAAGAGGAAGGCGGCGACGGCCGCGCCGACGAGTTCATCCTGAAGTATGCGGAGGGTCAGCAGAATGTCTGAGACGACAGAGAGAAAAAAGCCTGTTCGCAGGATCAGGCATAAGGGGCGCGGCAGCCAGGTCATCATATATCTGGGCAAACAGCTCCGCTTCTTCATCAACCAGAACGACTGGAAAGTGCTGCCGATGGCGGCCATCATCGCCGCGCTGGTATCCATGGTGATCAAGAACAAGTTCTTCTTCAACATGGAAGGCAGCATGATGGGCGCCTTCTCCCTGACCTGTGTGGCGATCTGGAACGGCTGCTTCAATTCCATCCAGGCAGTCTGCCGCGAGCGCGCGATTATCAAGCGCGAGCACCGCTCCGGCATGCACATCACGTCTTACGTTGCCGCCCACATGATCTACCAGCTCTTCCTGTGCATCGGGCAGACGGCGCTGACGCTGTACGTGCTCAGGCTCATGGACGTGTATATTCCGGAAAAGGGCTTTATGACGCCTTACATGATCGTCGATCTGGGGATCACGCTGCTGCTGGTCTCCTATGCGTCGGATATGCTGAGCCTGTTTATTTCGAGCATTTCACATACCACCACCGGCGCCATGACGATCATGCCGTTCGTGCTGATTTTCCAGCTGGTTTTTTCCGGCGGCATCATCCCGCTGCCCGAGTGGAGCAAGAAAATGTCCGATTACACGATCTCCAACTACGGCATCAAGGCGATCGCCGCCCAGTCCGGCTATAACGAAGTGCCCATGGAAACGGCGTGGAAAACGCTTGTCAAGCTGCGTGACAACGAGGTCGGCGGCACGGTGAGCCTGGGCCAGATCCTGGACGTCCTGCAGAGCGAACCCCTGAAATCGCGGCGGGATATGAAGGTGCTGGACGCCTATACGGTGGGACAGGTCGCCGAAGCCCTGCAGGCAGCGGAATCCTCCCTGCATCTGAGGGACAAAGAGGTCAGCCATGTGACCACGGGCGGGGCGCTGCTGGAGGAAATACTGACGAACCAGGCGCTTAAGAACCTGCGGGACAAGCAGGTGATCGCAGCGGACGGCGATCAGCCAGCTGTTACGGTGGGGAACGTGGTGCGGATGGTGCTGGATACCGAGGATCTGAAGCCGCTGCTGGACAGGAAAATCGGCGCCACGCTGACGCTGGGCCAGGTTCTGGACGCGCTGCAGGCCGAAAGGATTGCCGCCCTGATGAGCGATACCCGGCTGAACGATCCGGTGACGCTGGGAGATATCATCGATTTTGCGGCCACGAACAAAATACTCAAGGCGAACAGGGACCGCACCTTCACCGTGAAAGTACGGGTGGGCGATCTGTTCGACATGTACGGTGAAGAAGAACTGCAGGATCTGGTCCGCCGGAAGACAGCAGAAGTCAGCCGGAATCCGGATTATGACCGGACGGAGGAGAACGTCATCAGTTACTGGACGTCGCTGGCGCTGTTTATTCTGCTGTTCGCCCTGCTGGCGACCATCTCGCTGGAGCTGATCGACAAGGATAAACGCTGATCCTGTACCTGGCTGTGCGGAAGGAGGCGAAGTCGGTGACCGTCGTATGCGTGGATCAGGATCAGAGCGCGCTGGAAGCGCTCGAAGCGATGCTGAAAGAACTGCCGCAGATCCGGGAAACCTTCGCCTTCTGCGATCCCCTCTTGGCACTGAAATGGCTGGAAAACCACCATGCGGAACTGGCAATCGTCGATCCGCGGGTGCCGGGGCAGAAAGGGCTTCAACTTATACGGGACATCCGGCAGCGCGATCCGGACATCGCGGTCGTGATCCTGACCGGGGACGGCAGTTTTGCCGTGGAAGCGTACGCGCTGCATGTTTCCGGCTATGTGCTGAAGCCCATGACGCCTGAACGGCTGAAGGATGAGGTGGAGCACGCTCTCTCTTCTGCGCCGCGGCGCGGAAAGGAGCATCCGCGCGTCTGTGTGCAGACCTTCGGCAATTTTGACCTGAAGGTCGACGGAAAGACGGTGCTGTTCGGACGCTCCAAGGCCAAGGAGCTCCTGGCCTATCTGGTGGACCGGCAGGGGAGCAGCATCACCCGCGCCGAGGCTTTCGCCATGCTGTGGGAGGAAGGCCAGTACAGCCGGCCCATGCAGAAGCAGCTGGACGTGATGATCCGCAGTCTCCGCGCCACCCTGCGGGATGTCGGGGCCGAAGAGATCATGGAAATGAGAAACGGTACCATGAGGATCCGGCCGGAACTGCTGGACTGCGACCTGTACCGCTTTTTTGAAGGGGATGCCGAGGCAGTGAACGCCTACCGCGGCGAATATATGAGCTCCTATTCCTGGGCCAGCCTGACAGAAGCCTATATGGACCGGATGAACAGGAACAGCGCCGGTTTTATATCGGAATAACGCCGAAACGGGAACAGACACGATGCAGACTCTCAATGAATCAACGACCATAAATCCGTATGATTTGAGGAGGACATTATGATCAGAGAAGAATCTTACATCAGCCGTTCTGATATGCTGCGCTGCGCCCTGTGCAAGGACGCGCCCTGCAACAGGGCCTGCCGCGTTTTGAAGCCCGCTCAGCTGCTGAGGAACATCTGGTTCCGGAACGAGCAGACGGCCGCGCTGGCTTTGCCTGAGCAGAATCCCTGCCTGACCTGTGACGCGCCCTGCGAACAGGCATGCGTAAGGCAGGGTGAGGTGCCTGTGCGCGATCTGGTCAACCGCCTGTATTACCAGGTGAAGCCGGAAGCTGAAACGCCGATGCCCGCGGACGAGAGCCGGCTGCGCTGCGATATTTGCGGCATCCCGCTGGAAAATCCTTTCCTGCTGGGTTCCTCCGTGGTCGCGAGCAATTACGAAATGTGCGCCCGGGCGTTTGAAATGGGCTGGGCAGGCGCCGCTTTCAAGACTGTATGCACGCTGGACATCCATGAGGCGTCTCCGCGCTATTCGGCGATCACCGGCGATAACGGCAGCGTGATCGGCTTCAAGAATATCGAACAGCTGTCGGACCACAGCGTGGCGGAAAACATGGAGGTCTTCCGCCGCCTGAAGGAAAAGTATCCCACCAAGTTCATTCTGGCTTCGATCATGGGCCAGAACGAAGCGGAATGGGGCGAGCTGGCCAGGCTCTGTGAGGAAAACGGCGCGGACGCCGTGGAACTCAACTTCTCCTGCCCGAACATGGCGGAGGGCGGACTGGGCTCGGATATCGGCCAGATCCCGGAGCTGGTGGAGCGCTATACCCGCGCCGCCAAACAGGCCTGTTCGATCCCGGTGCTGGCCAAGCTGACGCCCAACGTCGCCTCCATGAGTCCGGCGGCGGAAGCGGCGCTGCGCGGGGGAGCCGACGGTGTCAGCGCGATCAATACCATCAAGTCCATCGTCAAGGTCAATCCGCACACCTATGTCTCCGCGCCTGCCGTGCACGGGCATTCCGCCGTCGGCGGGTACAGCGGCTGCGCGGTACGGCCGATCGCCCTGCGCTTCGTAGCGGAGCTTGGCGCCAATCCGGCGCTGAAAGGGAAGCATATTTCCGCCATCGGCGGCGTGGAAACCTGGATGGACGCGCTTGAATTCATTCTGCTGGGCGGTGATTCCGTACAGGTCGCCACGGCGGTCATGGAATACGGCTACCGCATCATCGACGATCTGAAATCCGGCCTGAACCTGTATCTGGCCGAGAAGGGCTTTGCCAGCGTGAAAGAGGCGGTCGGGCTTGGACTGGACAGCCTGAGCGAATCGACCGATACGCTGGAACGGGATACCATCGTTTACCCGACGTTCAACCGCGAGCGCTGCGTCGGCTGCGGGCGGTGCGAGATCTCCTGCTCGGATGGCGGACATCAGGCAATCACCCTTGGCCCGGACCGGCGTCCGGTGCTGAACGGGAAAAAGTGCGTCGGCTGCCATCTGTGCCTGCTCATCTGTCCGCAGCGCGCCATCACCCCCGCCCAGAAGCGCCTGACGCCCCGCCGCGGGTGATGCCGGATCCCGCTGCCGGGCAGTGTTCTTGAATTGTAACAATCCGTGCGTAAAAGGGCGCAAGTTGGACATTTGTTGGACTATTGTTGGACATTGCGTGGTAGCATGCCTTCGCTCAGAAGGTAAGTGATATCGGACTGAGAGCGTCATTTCACACGGCTGAAAAGCCGGACGATGAGGAGGATGAGAATGTTCAGACGCGTCTTTTCAATCGGGCTGGCCGCGGCGCTGCTGATGACCGTGCTGGTCTCGTGCGCCGCGCTGGCGGACAACGGCTATATCATGTTCGTATACACGGAGGACCAGGGGACCCTGAATGTGCGGTCCAGCATGAACACGGGCAACAACGTCATCGGCGCCCTGCCCTTCGGCACGCCGGTGCATGTTTACAATTTCTACAGCGGCTGGGCCATGATCGATTATAACAACAGCAACGCCTTCGTGATGTCCAGGTATCTTGTACAGAATCAGCCCGGATCCGTGACCCCGGCGCCCGCGCCCGTGCCTACGCCGGGAACTTCCCTGGAGGACATCAACCGCGAGTTCAAGTCCGCCGTGCGCGTGTACATGCCCTATACCGTCGTCGCCCGTCCTGCCCGCGCCTCCGGCTGGGTCAATCTCCGCTGGGCGCCCTCGACCAAGACGGAAGTCATCACCACCTGCCGCCAGGGGAAGGAGCTTACGGTCATCGCCGAGCTGCAGAACTGGTATCAGGTGCAGGATCCCATGACCGGCATGGTCGGCTTCATCAGCCGCTCCTACGTGCGCGTCAAATAACGCGGCAAAACCGCGATTCTGAAAGGAAATGCCATGAAAAGATCAATTGCTTTGCTGCTGTGCCTGAGCATGCTGCTCTGCGGCTCAATGGCGCTGGCTGATAAGACGGAGATCGGCACGCTCAACGTCAACGGCGCTTTTGAACTGAAGTGCACGCTGCCGGAAGGCTATGAACTGAACATCGAACAGGCGGATACCACGCAGATCGAGGCCCTGATTGCTTCCGGGGATGCGTCCAGGCCCACGATGCACCTGACCGTCGCTTTCAACGAGCTGCTTTCTGACACGGACCGGCTCAACGACCTGGATGACGCCGAGCTTGCTGTGCTGGAGCAGACATTCCGGGCGGAAGACGACGTGAACATCTCCTACCGCAATACCGATCACGGCACCAAACTCCTGATCGCCGAGCTCAAGGGCGAGTATGTGGTTTTCTATACCATTTACAAGGGCTTTGAGATCGAATTCCAGCTGACCGCGGGCAGCGAGCCGCTGACCGGCGCCCAGATCGATATGGTCGTCAGCTTCCTGAGCGACCTGGACTTCGTATCCGCGAACTGATTTGAATCCCAAAGGAGTAATAACCATGAAAAGATCGCTGATCGCGCTGATGCTGCTCGTCCTGCTTTGTGCGGCGATGCCTGCTCTGGCGGAAGAGAGCGCACTGAAATTCGACAAGAACGTGAACACGGTGGGCGAGGGCGAGACCCTGCAGACCGTGCT
>JBGUIY010000144.1:0-5977 GCA_045113475.1 Christensenellales bacterium
CGGTGGGGATGTACATGTGCAGGATATACAGTCCGCCGAACAGGATCGAGGACAGGATGCCCACGTTCGGCCGCCAGATGGTAAAGATGACCAGCGCGATGGCAAGCCAGCCGCGGTCGCCGAAGGCGTTATTGGACCAGATGCCGCTGGCATAGTCCATCACGTAGTACAGGCCGCCCAGTCCGGCTACCATGCTGCCGGCGCAGGTAGCGATGTACTTGTGCCTGGTCACGGAGATGCCGGCCGCGTCCGCAGTGTTCGGGCTCTCACCCACCGCGCGCAGGTGCAGGCCGGCGCGGGTATGGTTCAGGACATAGGCGGAGATCACAGCGACGATGACCGCCGCGTAAGCCAGGAAACCGTAGGAGCAGAACAGCTTGCCGAACCAGCCCCACTGATCGGCCGCGGGAATATAGGCCCGGAAGGCCGCGCTGGTGGCGGATAGCGCCAGGTAAGGCATGCTGTTGCCGGACAGCTTGATCAGGGAACCGCCGAAGAAGTTGCCGAAACCCACGCCGAAGGTAGTCAGCGCCAGACCGGTCACGTTCTGGTTCGCCCGCAGCGTGACTGTCAGGAAGCAGTACAGCAGGCCCATGAGCAGGGAGCCCAGCAGCGCGCATACCAGGCTGATCAGCACCGCCGGAAAAGCCTGGAAGGCATCCGGCGACGGCAGGGACGCTTCATAAAAGAACGCGCCGATGACGCCGGAGATCGCGCCCACATACATGATGCCGGGAATGCCCAGGTTCAGGTTGCCGGATTTCTCGGTCAGGGTCTCGCCGGTACTGCCGTACATCAGCGGGATGCCCTGCATGACAGCGCGAGGCAAAAAGGACAGGAAATCAAACATGCTTTTTATCCTCCTGCTTGCTGTTACGGCGGAATGCGATCCGGTAATTGATAAAGAACTCGCTGCCGATGATGAAGAACAGGATGATGCCCGTCAGGATATCCGAGAAGGACTGGTTAAGGCCGAAACTCGTGGAGATCTGGCCTGCGCCGCGCTCCAGGAACACCAGCAGGAAGGAGGTCGCGATCATCCAGATGGGATTGAATTTCGCCAGCCAGGCAACCATGACCGCCGTAAAGCCCCGGCCGCCGGTGATTGTGGTGGTCAGCGTGTGGTCGGTACCGCCCACCAGCAGAAGGCCGGTCAGGCCGCACAGTGCGCCGGAGAAGAGCATCGTGCGGATGATCACCTTGTCGACCTGGATGCCTACATATTTGGCGGTGCGCTCGCTTTCGCCCACTACGCTGATCTCATAACCGTGCTTTGAGTAATTGAGATAGACGTACATGAACACCGTCAACAAGCCTACTATGATGATATTGAGCAGATACTTCTGCCCGCCGATGCTGGGCAGCCAGCCGATCTCGGTGCTCTGGTTGATGATGCCGATCTTGCCGGCGCCCTTGGGGACCTCCCAGATGATGATGAAGAACGAAACCAGCTGAATCGCGACATAGTTCATCATCAGGGTGAAGAGCGTCTCGTTCGTGTTCCATTTTGCCTTGAACAGCGCAGGGATCACACCCCAGAGCGCGCCGGCGAGAACGCTGGTGATCACCATGCACACGATCACCAGCCAGTTGGGGAACACGTCCTTCAGGCAGATCATGCAGGCCGCCGTCGCCAGGCCGCCCACCAGCATCTGGCCTTCCGCGCCGAGGTTCCAGAAGCGCATCCTGAACGCGGGAATGACCGCCAGGGAAACGCTCAGGAGCATCGCGATGTTCTGGAACAGGATCCAGGTACGCCGGGGAGTGCTGAAAGAAGCTTCAAAAATGGAAGCGTACACCTGCAGCGGGTTCTGATGCGTCACGAGAGTCGTTATGATGGCGCAGAACAGCAGCGCCAGCACGATCGCGCCGCCGCGGATACCCCACGCGAGGTACCAGGGCAGCAAACTGCGCTTGGTAATATGGATCAGCGGTTCACGCTTGGTTTCATTCCGCATCCGTCTGTCCTCCCATGTGGGTCATCATCATGCCGATACTGCGCTTGTCCGCCCCGCGCCCGGGCACGATGCCGCTGACCTTGCCGCCGCAGAGCACCAGGATGCGGTCCGCCAGTTCCAGCAGCACGTCCAGGTCCTCGCCGACGTAAATAACGGCGACGCCCAGCTCCTTCTGCTTGTTCAGCAGGTGGTAGATCGTGTAGGAAGAGTTGATGTCCAGGCCGCGCACGGGATAGGCCGCCATCAGCACCTTCGGCGCGTAGGCAATCTCACGTCCGACCAGCACTTTCTGCACATTGCCGCCGGAAAGACGCCGCACGGGCGTCGATGTGCCAGGCGTCACGACCTCCAGCTCCTCGATGATCTGCTCGGCGAGCTCCTTGGGATGCTTGCGGTCCAGGAAGCCCTGGGGCCCTTTGCGGTAGCTGCGCAGCATCATGTTGTCCGTCATATCCATATTGCCGACCAGGCCCATGCCCAGCCGGTCTTCCGGCACAAAGGACAGATGCACGCCCAGCGAGCGGATCTCCAGGGGCGTTTTCCCCTTGAGATCCATGATCTCATCCTCGCGGAAGAGAACGTCGCCCGACTCGACCCACTTGCGTACAGCGCCCATGCTCATGCCTTCGAAGCTGACCGGCTTCCCCTGCTTATCATGGAAGGCGTCCTGCTTCGCGAGCTCGCATACCCGGCGCATGCTCTTATGGAAAAAGGTGACCGGTTTGTCCTTCTTGGGATTGTGGAAGATGATGTCCCCCTGTTCGATGGGCTGAAGGCCGGAAATCGCTTCCAGCAGCTCCTTCTGGCCCGAGCCGGCGATGCCAGCGATGCCAAGGATCTCGCCGCCGTTTACGGTGAAGGACACGTCGTCCAACTTGAGCACGCCGTCCGCATTGCGTACGCTCAGGTTGCGCACTTCCAGGCGCGGCGTGGGGTCTTTCGGCTCCGGACGGTCGATGTTGAGCGACACGGCACGGCCGACCATCATGTTGGTCATTTCCTGCGCGTTGGTATCTTTGGTCATCATTTCGCCGATATAGGCGCCCTGGCGAAGAACGGCCACGCGGTCCGAAAGCGCTTCGACCTCGTGCATTTTATGGGTGATGATGACGATCGCCTTTCCGTCCTCGCGCATATTCCGCAGGACAGCGAACAGCTTGTCTGTCTCCTGGGGCGTCAGCACGGCCGTGGGCTCGTCCAGGATCAGGATGTCCGCGCCGCGGTACAGCACCTTGACGATCTCCACCATCTGCTTCTGCGATACGGACATATCGTAGATCTTCTGGGTCGGGTTGACATCGAAGCCGTAAGTGGCGCAGATCCCGGCGATCTTGTCCGCCGCGGCCTTCAGGTCCAGCTTTCCTTCGAGACCGAGAACGATGTTCTCCGCAGCTGTCAGTACGTCCACAAGCTTGAAATGCTGATGGATCATACCGATGCCCAGGTCAAAGGCGTCGCGGGGCGACGCGATGACGACCGGCTTCCCGTCGACAAGGATCTCGCCTTCATCCGGGAAATAGATGCCGGACAGCATGTTCATCAGCGTGGTCTTGCCGCTCCCGTTTTCACCCAAAAGCGCCAGGATCTCTCCCCGGCGGATGCTCAGCGAGACGTCATTGTTGGCAACGACATAGCCGAACTTCTTGGTGATATGGCGCATTTCCACTGCGATCGCGTTGCTCAAGGGTTTCCCTCCAATATTTCAGATAAGCAAGAGGAGAGCCTCAGCCGCAGCGGCTGGGGCCCTCCGCAGAATCCTATCAGATTAGAACTTGGTATCCAGCAGGGTGATGCCATCGATCTGGAGATCGAAGTAGGGAGCGGAACGGAACTCGGACTCGTGGAAATATCCGTCCTTGACGACCTCGGTATCCGGGGTGTAGGCGGGGTCGGTGTCCACGTCAGCCTGGTAGCTGGTGAGCGCTTCGCCCTTCACGGTGAAGGTCGCGGTGTCGAACACGTTCAGTTCGCCGGCTTCCATCTTGGCCTTCGCGGCGGCAATCGCTTCCGCGGTGCCGGGGGCGGCAGCCTTATCGTTCAGGTCGGTCAGCAGCACGGATTCAGTGGCGATGGTGCCGGTCCAGTCGGTATCGATCGCTTCGCCCTTGGCAGAGGTGTTGATGATGTACTCGAAGTAGGGCGCCCAGTTGATGCGGGAAGCGACGATATAAGTGTTGGGGCAGGCAGACTCGGCAGAGCCGTTGTAGAACACGAAGGGGATGTTGGCCTTTTCGCACTCGGAGGGAGCACCCATGGAGTCGGCATGCTCGGAGATGACCACGCAGTTGTTGCCGATCAGCTTGACAGCGCCTTCCTGCTCGAGGGCGGGATCATACCAGGAACCGGTGAAGGTAACTTCCATGGTGGCGGTGGGGCAAACGCTGCGGGCGCCCAGGAAGAAGGAGGTGTAGCCGGAAATAACTTCCGCATAGGTGAAAGCGCCGATGTAGCCCAGCTTGGCCTGTTCAGCGGTGATCTTGCCTTCTTCGATCAGCTGGTTCAGCTTCATGCCGGCAGCGATGCCGCCCAGGTAACGGCCCTGGTAGATGGACGCGAACGCGTTGTGATAGTTGCTCAGGCCTTCAGTATGGGCCTTGGTGCCGGTCGCGTGGCAGAACTGTACGTTCGGGTATTCTTTCGCGGCCTGGATCATGTAGTCCTCGTGGCCGAAGCTGTCGGCGAACACGATGGTGCAACCGCTGTCAGCCAGGTCCGCAGCCGCTTCATAGCAGGCTTCAGACTCGTCGATGCCGGTCTTCATGATGTACTGAACGCCCAGCTTGTCGCAGGCTTCCTTCGCGCCGTTGATGAAGTTGAGGTCATAGGTGGAGTTCTCGTCATGCAGGAAAATGAAGCCGACCTTGACGCCGCTGACATCAACAGCAGGAGTCTCGGTCTTCTTGGCAGCCTCTTCAGCAAGCTTGGCAGCCGCTTCCTCGGCAGCCTTCGCAGCTTCTTCAGCAGCCTTGGTGGCAGCTTCAGCCACAGCCTTTTCAGCCGCTTCTTTTACCGCAGCGATTTCAGCTTCCGCAGCCTTGGCGGCCTCTGCAGCCTCTTTCTTGGCCGCATCCAGATCGGAAGTCAGCTTTTCCACGTTGCTCTTCAGTGTATCGACCTGCTTTTGCAGATCACCCTTCTGACCATTCGCCACGAAGCCGAAAACCAGAGCGGCAATGGCTACGACTGCAAGAATGATGGTGAGAATGTTCCCCTTTTTCATGTGTTTTCCTCCATATAAATGTTTAGAATAGGGAAGTTGTTTATTGGATCAGTCGTCCTCGAGCACGATGTCGCCATCGCGGATCTCTTTGACGATTGCCAATGACAGTAGATCAAAGCCTGCCTTGCGCAGCTCCTCGCCGCCGGGCTGGAACCCTTTTTCGATCCCGATGCCGATGCCGCAGACCTTGCCGCCGAGCTGTTCAACGATCTGCGTCAGGCCCCGCACCGCGTTGCCGTTGGCCAGAAAGTCGTCAACGATCAGCACGCGGCTCCCGATAGGAATAAAGCGCCGGTCCACCCGGATCAGGTTGTCGGTATTATGCGTATAAGAATGCACAGGCGCGGTCGCCATCTGATCAGCCGACTGGTTGGAAGCGCTTGCCTTCTTGGCGAAGACCAGCGGAATATCGCCCAGCGCGTGCGCTGCGGCTGTTGCCAGCGGAATGCCGCTGGCTTCCACGGTCAGGACCATGGTCGGGCGCTGCCGGCGGAAGTGCGCAGCCAGCTCCTCGCCCATTCGGAAGAGCAGCCCCGTGTCGATGCGGTGATTCAGGAACATGTCCACCTTGACGATGTCTTTCCCGATCCCCCGCCCGTAAATCCGGATCGCTTCATTGAGCTCCTTCACGTGCATCCTCCTAAAACCCGAACAATACTAAGGAAACAAAGCGTATTATACGGGAATTGGCCATTAAAATCAATAGTCAATTTAGCGAATATTCCGACCTTATCCATTTTTCCCACATATCACAGCACAAAAAATCTTTCGAGATAACTATTGACTTTCTTTGACCTTC
>JBGUIY010000145.1:0-8467 GCA_045113475.1 Christensenellales bacterium
GACGCAATGGCCGGCCTTCCATACGATTATTTCTACACCTGCGGCCCGGAGCCGATGCTGAAAGCGGTTTACCGCGCCTCAACAGCCGACGGGGAGTTCAGCTTTGAGGAGCGGATGGGCTGCGGCTTCGGCGCGTGCATGGGCTGCAGCTGCAAAACGGTGACCGGTTACAAGCGCATCTGCCGGGAGGGCCCGGTGCTGGAAAAGGAGGAGATCCTGTGGGCAGAATGAGTACGACGCTCTGCGGCATTGAACTGGACAACCCGGTGATCCCCGCCAGCGGCACCTTCGGCTTCGGCTGGGAATTCGCTGAGTGGTACGATATCAACTGCCTGGGCACCTTCAGCTTCAAGGGCACCACGCGCGAGCCGCGCTTCGGCAATCCGACGCCCCGCATCGCGGAGTGCCCCGCGGGTATGATCAACGCGGTGGGGCTCCAGAACCCGGGCGTGGACGCGGTGATCGCGGAGGAACTGCCGAAGCTCCGGAAGGTGTTCCGCAAAAAGGTCATGGCCAACGTGAGCGGCTTCAGCGTGGAGGATTACGCCTATACCTGCGAAAAGCTGGACAAAGAGGATCAGGTGGGCTGGCTGGAGGTCAACATCAGTTGCCCCAACGTGCATGGCGGGGGCATGAGCTTCGGCACCGATCCCGCGGCTGCCGCGGAGGTGACCCGCGCGGTGAAGCGGGTCACGAAAAAGCCGGTCATCATGAAGCTGAGTCCCAACGTGACGGATATCGCCGCTATCGCCCGGGCCTGCGAGGACGCGGGAGCGGACGGCGTCAGCCTGATCAACACCCTGCAGGGCATGCGCATCGACCTGAAAACCAGGAAGCCCGTCCTGAAAAACGTCATGGGCGGGGTCAGCGGCCCGGCGGTCTTTCCGGTGGCCCTGCGCATGGTATGGCAGGTGAGCCGCGCGGTCGGTATCCCGGTCATCGGTATGGGCGGCGTGACTGCGGCGGAGGACGTGCTGGAGATGCTGATGGCCGGTGCGACGGCCGTGGAGGTCGGCGCGGCCAACCTGACCGACCCGTTCGCCTGCAGAAAGATCATCGAGAAACTGCCTGCAGCCATGGATAAATACGGAATCAAGGACCTGAACGAACTCAGAGGAGGACACTGATATGGGCAAGGACGTCATCATCGCCTGCGATTTCCCGGATACGGAGACCACGCTGGCCTTCCTGGAACGGTTCACCGGCAGGAAGCCTTTCGTCAAGATCGGAATGGAGCTGTTCTACGGCGCCGGGCCGGACATCGTGCGCACCATCAAGGCCCGGGGACATCAGATCTTCCTGGACCTGAAGCTGCACGACATTCCCAACACGGTGAAGAAAGCCATGACGGTACTCCGGGACCTGGGGGCGGACATCGTGAACCTGCACGCCGCCGGCACGGCCGCCATGATGGAAGCGGCCCTGGAGGGCCTGACCCGGCCTGACGGCACGCGGCCCCTGCTGATCGCCGTGACCCAGCTCACCAGCACGGACCAGACGGCGCTGGAAAACGAGCTGCTGATCGAAAAGCCCGTCGCCGAGGTGGTCATGCATTACGCCATGAACGCCCGGAAGGCCGGCCTCGACGGCGTGGTGTGCAGCCCGCTGGAAGCGGCTAAAGTGCACGAAGCCTGCGGCAGCGGCTTCCTGACCGTCACGCCCGGCGTGCGCTTCGCCGACGGGGACAGGGGCGACCAGAAGCGCGTCATGACGCCGGCGGAAGCGAAAAAGGCGGGGAGCGATTACATCGTCGTGGGCCGGCCCATCACCGCCGCGGCGGATCCGGTGGCGGCTTATGAGCGCTGCGTGAAGGAATTTGTCGGATAAAGGTTATACTGTCCGGACGCCTGCTCCGGGGAAAGGAAGCAATATGACCAGAGAAGAAACCAGCCGGCAGATCGCCGGTGACCTGCTAAAAATCAAAGCCGTCTTTTTCAGGCCGGAGGAGCCCTTCACCTGGGCCAGCGGCATCAAGAGCCCCGTGTACTGCGACAACCGCCTGACCCTGACGGCGCCTGAGGTCCGCACCCACGTGGAGGAAGCCCTTGCCCGCACCATCCGGGAGGAATATCCGGAGGCGGAAGTGCTGATGGGCACCAGCACCGCTGGCATCGCCCACGCCGCCATCACCGCCCATCTGATGGGCCTGCCCATGGGCTACGTGCGCAGCGGCGCCAAGGATCACGGCCGCCAGAACCAGATCGAGGGCCGGCTGGAGCCGGGCCAGAAGGTGGTGGTGGTGGAGGACCTGATCTCCACCGGCGGCAGCGTGTTGGAAGTTGTGGACGTGCTCCGTGAAGCCGGAGCCGAGGTGCTGGGCATCGTGAGCATCTTTACCTACGGGATGCAGAAGGGCGTCGACCGCCTGGCCGCGGCCGATGTGCGCAACGTTTCCCTGACGAATTTCGATTTCATCGCCGAGGAGGCCGCGAAGCAGGGCTATATCCGCCCGGAGGACGTGGCGCGGCTGATCCGGTTCAGAAACAATCCCTCGGACGAGTCCTGGCGGGATTGAGCCTGAGATAAGGGAGGATGAGACATGAGAAGCGTCATCGATGTGCCAGACCTGAGCCTGGAGGAACTGGACCGGCTGATGGATACGGCGGAGGACATCATCGCCCGTCCGGCGGATTACAGCGAGCGCTGCCGCGGCAAAAAGCTGGCGACCCTGTTCTTCGAGCCCAGCACCCGCACGCGCCTGAGCTTTGAGGCGGCCATGTACGAGCTGGGCGGCAACGTGCTGAGCGTCACCGGAGCGGGCACCAGTTCCGCTGCCAAGGGCGAGAGCGTGGCGGATACCGCCAAGACGGTTTCCTGCTACTCGGACATCATCGCCATGCGCCACCCGAAGGAGGGCGCCGCGCTGGTGGCGGCCCGCAACGCATCCGTGCCGGTCATCAACGCGGGGGACGGAGGCCACTGCCACCCCACCCAGACCCTGGCGGACCTGCTGACCATCCGGCGCGAAAAGGGACGGCTGGACAACCTGACGGTGGGCCTGTGCGGCGACCTCAAGTTCGGCCGTACCGTACACAGCCTGATCTCCGCCATGAGCCGCTACGAGGGCCTGCGCTTCGTGCTGATCAGCCCGGAGGAGCTGAAGGTGCCCAGCTATGTGAAAAATGACAGCCTGAAGTCGAAAAACATCCCCTATACCCAGACCACGGACCTGGAATCGGTGATCGGGGAGCTGGATATCCTGTACATGACCCGCGTCCAGCGGGAGCGCTTCTTCAACGAAGAGGACTACCTGCGGCTCAAGGACAGCTATATCCTGACGCCGGAAAAGATGAAGAAGGGCCGCCCGGACCTGTGCGTGATGCACCCGCTGCCCCGCGTGAACGAGATCAGCGTGGCGGTGGACGACGATCCCCGGGCGTGCTACTTCAAACAGGTGCTGAACGGCAAATACATGCGCATGGCGCTGATCCTGATGCTGCTCAAGGAGGCGGGAAGATTATGAATGTGGACTCCATTCGCGACGGGATCGTGATCGACCATATCACCGCGGGCTGCGGGCGGAAACTGTATAACCTGCTGGGCCTGGAAAACATGGACGTGCCGGTGGCCATGCTGACCAACGTATCCTCCGCCAAGCTCGGCCGGAAGGATATCATCAAAGTGGACGCGGATATCCCCGTCAACTTCGACGTGATCGGCTATGTGGATCCCGGCGCCACCGTGAACATCATCCGGGACGGCCGGCTGGTGGAAAAAAAGCAGATCGAAATGCCGGAGACCCTGGTCAACGTCATCCGCTGCAAGAATCCCCGGTGCATCACCAGCTGCGAGCAGGAACTTGATCAGGTTTTCCGCCTGGCGAACCGGACGAAGAAAGAGTACCGCTGCCTGTATTGCGAGACAAAAGCAGCCGTCCTGTAAAATCTGGTAAATGATACGTCATATTGCACGAACGTTAAAACACGAACGTTCGTGTTTTTATATTTTTTCCGGAACATTAGCGGTTTACGTGTTGACAATGTTCGGATTTTACGCTAATATTGACCAGTACTTCAGCCGGGAAGCCCGAAAATGCGGCTTTCTGGTGAAGAGAAGGAGGAGACCGAATGAAAAAGATCGGAATCGTCATGGGCAGCGACAGCGACCTGCCGGTTATCAAAAAGGCGACGGATCAGCTGAAAGCCCTGGGTATCCCCTTCGAGGTACATGTATACTCCGCGCACCGGACGCCCGCGGAAGCCCGGGATTTTGCCCTGAATGCCCGCGGAAACGGCTTCGGAGCGATCATCGCCGCGGCCGGCATGGCCGCCCATCTGGCCGGTGCCATTGCGGCGAACACCACCCTGCCCGTCATCGGCATTCCCTGCGTCGGCCCCTGCATGGACGGCCTGGACGCCCTGCTGAGCACGGTGCAGATGCCCACTGGCATCCCGGTGGCGACGGTGGCCGTCAACGGCGGCGCGAATGCGGCGCTGCTGGCAGCCCAGATCCTGGCAGTGGAGGACGCGGCGCTGGCGGAAAAGCTGGACGCAAAGCGCGCCTCCGACGCGAAGGCGGTGCTGGAAAAGGACGCGGGGATCGCGGAACGGCTCTGATTCACCCATCTAACGGATCAAAGGAGATATGAACATGGAAAAGAAGCTTGTTTACACCGGCAAGACCAAGAACGTGTACGCTCTTCCCAACGGCAACTATGAACTGCTCTTCAAGGACGACTGCACCGGCAAGGACGGCGTGTTTGATCCCGGCGAGAACTCCATCGGCCTCACCATCGAGGGCGTGGGCGACGTGAATCTGCGCATGAGCATCTATTTCTTCGAGAAGATCAACGCCGCGGGCATCGCCACCCACTTCGTCAGCGCCGATCTGAGCAAGACCACCATGGAGGTCAAGCCCGCCAAGGTGTTCGGCAAGGGTCTCGAGGTCATCTGCCGCTACAAGGCTGTCGGCAGCTTCTACCGCCGTTACAGCGACTACATCGAGGAAGGCGCGGACCTGCCAGCCTACGTGGAGACCACCTTCAAGAACGACGCCAAGGGCGATCCGCTGGTCACCAAGGACGGCCTGATCGACCTGAAGGTCATGACCGGCAAGCAGTACGACGACATCAAGGAAATGACCCAGAAGATCACCAGGATCGTTGCCGACGACATGAAGGAAAAGGGCATGGACCTGTACGACATCAAGTTCGAGTTCGGCTACGACGCAGACGGCAGCGTCATGCTGATCGACGAGATCGCCAGCGGCAACATGCGCGTGTACAAGGACGGGAAATATATCGATCCCATGACCCTGAGCAAGCTGTTTTTCGCGTAAGCGAAAACAGCTTTTTACTGTTCGGCACCAATATATACCACAGGAGATTTTATTACATGGGCGGATTCTTCGGGATCGTATCGAAGCAGGACTGCATGCTGGACGTGTTCTTCGGCGTGGACTACCACAGCCATCTGGGCACCCGGCGGGCCGGTATGGCGGCTTGGGACAGCGAGTTCGGGCTTCAGAGGAAGATCCACAACATCTGCAACGCCCCCTTCAGGACCAAGTTTGAGCATATTTTTGAGGAAATGCGCGGCACCAGCGCCATCGGCTGCATCAGCGACAGCGACCCGCAGCCGCTGCTGATCCGCTCCAGCCTGGGCACTTACGCCATCTGCATGACCGGGGTGATCAACAATTCGGATGAGCTCATCCATCAGTACCTGAGCTTCAGCGGCGGGCATTTCGACAGCATGACCGGCGGACGCATCAACCAGACGGAGCTGCTGAGCGCGCTGATCAACCAGAAGAGCAATTTTGCCGAGGGCATCCAGTTCGCGCAGAAATCCATCAACGGCACGGCTTCCATTCTGATCCTCACCGAGGAAGGACATATGATCGCCGCCCGGGACCTGATGGGCCGGCTGCCGGTGGCCATAGGCAGGCGTGAAGACGGCTACGCAGTGGCCTTCGAGAGTTTCGCATATCACAAGACCGGCTTTGAGGACGTGAAGGAGCTGGGCCCGGGCGAGATCGTCGAGCTGACCGCCGACGAACTGACCGTGCTGGTCGAGGCGAAGAAGAAAAAGCGCATCTGCTCCTTCCTCTGGAGCTATTACGGATATCCCACCTCCACCTATGAGGGCGTGAACGTGGAGGAAATGCGCTACCGCAACGGCGCGATCCTGGCGGAAAACGACCAGGCGGCGGGCCGGAACGACCCCATCGACTATGTGGGCGGCGTGCCCGACAGCGGAACGCCCCATGCCATCGGCTACGCGAACCGCAGCGGGAAGCCCTTCGCCCGCGCCTTCATCAAGTATACCCCCACCTGGAGCCGCAGCTTCATGCCTGCCAGCCAGATGGACCGGGACAAGATCGCCAAAATGAAACAGATCCCCGTCAACGAGCTGATCCGGGGCAAAAACCTCCTGTTCGTGGACGACAGCATCGTGCGCGGCACCCAGCTCAGGGAGACGGTGGAATTCCTGTATGAGAGCGGCGCAAAGAGCGTGCACATGCGCAGCGCCTGCCCGCCCATCATGTATGCCTGCAAGTACCTGAACTTCAGCCGCTCCAACAGCGACCTGGAGCTGATCGCCCGCCGGGTGATCCTGGACCTGGAAGGCGAGGAAGGCTTCAAGTACATCGACGAGTACGCGGACGGGAATACCGAGCGCGGCCGCAAGCTGCGGGAAGCCATCTGTGAGAAGATGCATTTCGCCTCTCTGGAGTTCCAGACCCTGGATGGCGTGATCAAGGCCATCGGCCTGGATCCCTGCGACCTGTGCACCTACTGCTGGAACGGAAAGGAATAAGCCATGATTGAGAATTCGAGATCTGAAGCCTACGCGGCGGCGGGCGTGGATATCACCGCGGGCTACCGCGCGGTGGAACTGATGAAGAAGCACATCCGCCGCACGGAAACGCCGGGCGTCTGTTCCGATGTGGGCGGCTTCGGCGGCCTCTTCGAGCCTGACCTGCAGGGCATGGAGCGCCCGGTCCTGGTCTCCGGCACCGACGGCGTCGGCACCAAGCTGAAGATCGCCTTCCTGATGGACAAGCACGACACGGTGGGCATCGACTGCGTGGCCATGTGCGTCAACGACATCATCTGCTGCGGAGCGCAGCCCCTCTTTTTCCTGGATTACATCGCCTGCGGCAGGAACGTGCCGGAGCGCATCGAGCAGATCGTGAAGGGCGTGTGCGAGGGCTGCGTACAGGCCGGCGCCGCGCTGATCGGTGGCGAGACGGCGGAAATGCCCGGCTTCTATCCGGAAGACGAATACGATCTGGCGGGCTATTCCACCGGCATCGTGGACAAGCGCCGCATCATCGACAACCGGGAGACGAAGCCCGGCGATGTCCTGATCGCCCTGCCCTCCTCGGGTGTACACAGCAACGGCTTCAGCCTCGTCCGCAAGGTCTTTGACGTGGAAAACGCGGATCTCAAAGCCCCCTGCGAAGCCCTGGGCGGCCAGAGCCTGGGCGAAGCCCTGCTGACCCCGACCCGCATTTACGTGAAGCCGGTGCTGGCGCTGCTCAGGCAGGTGCGCGTCCGCGGCATCAGCCACATCACCGGCGGCGGCTTTTACGAGAACATCCCGCGCAGCATCCCCGACGGGCTGGGCGCGGAGATCGAAAAGGCGAACGTGCGGGTGCTGCCCATCTTCCGCCTGATCGCGGAGCGCGGCGGCATCAGCGAGCGCGACATGTTCAATACCTTCAATATGGGCGTGGGCATGAGTATCACCGTGGCTGCGGAAGACGCGGAGAAAGCCCTGGCCGTGCTCAGAGAGCAGGGCGAGGACGCCTACGTCATCGGCAGGATCGTCGAAAGCGGCGAAAAGATCAGGATCATCTGAGGAAGAACGATGGAGAAACGTAAAGCGCGCATCGCGGTGCTGGTCAGCGGCGGCGGCACCAATCTGCAGGCCATTCTGGATGCTCAGGCTTCCGGCAGCCTGCACAGCGGGGAAGTGACGCTGGTGGTCAGCGACCGGGCCGGCGCCTATGCCCTGACCCGGGCGGAAAAGGCGGGCGTCCGCGGCCTGGAGATCAACAGGAAAGCCTGCGGCGGCCAGGCGGCTTTTGAGGAAAAGCTGGTGGCCGCGCTCACGGAAAACCGGACGGACGTGATCGTGCTGGCCGGGTTCCTGAGCATTCTGAGCGAGGCTTTCACTTCCCGGTATCCCCGGCGCATCATCAACGTGCACCCGAGCCTGATCCCCAGCTTCTGCGGGGCGGGGTTCTACGGCCTGAAAGTGCACGAGGCGGCGCTGGCCCGCGGCGTGAGGGTGACCGGCGCGACGGTGCATTTTGTCAACGAGATCCCGGACGGCGGGGAGATCATCGCCCAGAAGGCGGTAGCTGTGGAAGCGGGGGATACCCCGGAGATCCTGCAGCGCCGCGTCATGGAGCAGGCGGAATGGATCATCCTGCCGCAGAGCGTCGAAAAAGTGTGTGCTGAAATCATTGGAGCGTAAAGGAGAAGAAAAATGGAGATCTACAACATCCGGACCCCCGA
>JBGUIY010000146.1:0-3800 GCA_045113475.1 Christensenellales bacterium
GTGAAAGCGCTGTATGCCGCGCCGTTCTTCAACGAGCGCTCCTCAGGCCCCGCGGACGGCATGGAGCGCAGCTATGGGGAAATTCTGAAGCTGCTGCGCCTGTCCGGATTTGAAAGACCGGTCTTCCGGGGTTCGGCCCGCTATCTGCCTGACGAAACGACCGCCGTTCAATCGGACGCCGCGGCGGATTTCTGCCGCCGTGCGATGGGATATACCCCGGAAAAGCCGCTGTACGTCGTCGCCATCGGCGCGATCACCAACGTAGCTTCCGCGCTGCTCATTGAGCCGCGGATCGCGGACCGGATTGTCGTCGTCTGGCTGGGCGGAAACAGCCTGGAGTGGCATACGAACCGTGAATTCAACTGTATGCAGGATATCGCCGCCTCCCGCGTCGTCTTCGCTTCCGGAGCGCCGCTGGTGATGCTGCCGTGTCAGGGCGTGGTCAGCGCCTTTACCACCACAGGCCCGGAACTCACGCATTGGCTCAAGGGCCGGAACCCGCTCTGCGATTACCTGGTACAGAACACCGTGAATGCGGCGGAGGCTTACGCCAAAGGCAGGGTATGGAGCCGCGTGATCTGGGACGTCACGGCAGTCGGCTGGCTGCTGAACGACGGCGGCCTCCTGATGAGCGACAGGCTGATCCCGACGCCGATACCGGAATACGACCATCACTACGCGATGGATTTCACACGTCCGCTGTGCAGATATGTGTATCAGATCCACCGGGACGCGCTGTTCGCCGACCTTTTCGACCGCCTGGCCGAATAACCTGTAAAAAGGTTTTGCATTCCGCCCGCCGGATTTGGTATAATCGGAACGGAACGGCAGCCCGCGGCTTTCCGCAGGCCGCGGAGCATCCGTATATATACCGGACACAATGGAGATCATTGAATCATGATAAAGAAATATGATATCAGCGAGTCCATTCCCATTCCGCACGACTGCGTCATCACAAGGATCGTCGTCGAGCACGAATACATGGTATTCACGTTTGAGAATGAGCTCTACACCCATGATTCCATTCAGGCCATCCACCCCAGCGCCAACAGCCTGATCATGCGGTTTCACCTGACCCGCTACTCGGCCATGGACGTCTGCAGGCTCTATGTCCGGAAGAAGGGCAGGTTCCACGACGGATACAGGCTGCTCCGGAAGGAAACGCTGCCGCATCTGGCGAAGCGGAAGCGCAGGCTGGAATACCTGTATCACTATGTCGGCGCCCGGGAAATGATCATTCATCTCGGCGGCGAGGAAAACTATGTGCTGTATGTGTGCGCTGACAGCGTGGAATACAACTGGATCGAATCGCAGCAGTTCATAGCGACATGACCGGTATTGATTTCAACCCCAACGAAAAAACACTGTGCCTCCAGGTGCGGACGGCACAGTGTTTTTTCGCTTTATATTTTGAACAGTTCACGGTACGCATCGTAACCGGTATGGACGCTTTCCGACGGATCATAACTCAGCAGTTCGGAGAAGGGCGCAAGGGAATCCATGGGGCTGTACCCCTGTTCACGCAGGGAAAGGTACCGGTCGATCGTCTCCCGCTTCCCCGCGATCAGGATCCAGTCAAACCGGACGGCTTCAGGCCGGTCCAGATTCTCCTCATGATAATGCAGCAGCCCGTGCTTTTCAATGATCTCCTCCGCTTCCGCAGCGATCGTCCAGTAATCGTCCCGCGACAGCGGCGGGGACAGCGCCAGCCGCTTGCAGCCGCCGGCCACGCACTCCGAAAATGCCGTGACCATGCCCAGGATAAAAGACCGCCTGTCCAGTCCGTCGCACAGCATCAGCCCTGCCTCCGCTTACCGCGCCAGCGATTTTGCAAACGCCGCCGCTGCTTCCAGGTCCTCGGCGTTGGGCCGGCCCTTGTGGATGCCCTTAAACTCCCCGCGGCAATGGAACTCTTTGTCCACCATCGGGATGCCCACTTTATCTGCTTCCGCCTTGACCTTTTTGAACGTGGAATTCAGCATGGCGGCGGAGCCGAAGTTCGCGATCCGGCCCACCTTCGACTTATCCAGCGAACGGATAAACGCCTTGACCTCGGGATCGATGCTGAAGGCATAATAGGAATTGCCCAGCAGCAGGATATCCACCGGCTCCGTGACCGGCTCGCTGATCGGCAGGGCCTGGACGCCCAGGGCGTCCGCTATGGCCGTCGCCAGTTTCCTGGTATTTCCGGTTTTCGTGTAGTATCTGACAGCAAAAGTCATATTGCATTCCTCCGTTTCCATTCGACAGTATCATCCGCCCGCCGGCCCAGGGCCGGCAGCCATGACTTACTATAGCACGATCTCCCTGATTTCTCAACTCTTTTCCTGATCCATCGCTTGATCTCGATGCCAGATCCGGCCGAAAAAGGCGGCATCTTCATAGCAGAATCCCGTTCTTGACATGGAAACCGGTATATGCTATTATAACTTTGTTCCCGATCACTCGGGAACGCAACTGAACAGAGTATGTCCGGCATCCTTTATGAGCAGCCACAGGTGTGGTCTGCCCATGAAGGATGTTTTCATGTCCACAACAAAGGAGGTACTCTGTATGTATCATTCAGATCCCACAGCGAATCAGGCGATCGGCAACGTCAGCAGCGAATGGAAACGGATGGTCTCGCTGGCGCTCAGACTGCGCAGCACATCCCTCCCCCGCAATTGGGAGTGGGAAGCCCGGCAAAGGGCCCGCTTTCAGGGCATATACCGCCGCCTTCTCACCGATCCGGTGGAAGAGCTGGAGCAGCTGCTGCACAAAAAAGCCGAGTAGGCAAACACAGAAACGGAGGCTGTCGCAGCTGCGGCAGTCCCCGGTGTATTTTTTATCCGTACTCTTATTCCTTGAGCTTTTTGTGATCGTCCGCCTTTTTATGCTTGCCGCGGTTGCCCAGGATCACGCTCTGCAGCATGATGAACAGGCCCAGCATGGCACCGTTGGCCATTTCCTGCCACCAGGATTCGTTCAAAGGGCTCAGGGCGATGATTTTCTGGATATTCGCCAGGATCATCGCGCCGAAGAAGGTGCCGATGACGTTGCCCACGCCGCCGGTCAGCAGGGTGCCGCCGATGATGGAGGCCGCGATGGCGTCCATCTCGCTGCGCATGGCGACGCTGGCGTTTCCGGCCGGTTTGTGCATCAGGAAGATGAAGCCGGCCAGGCCGCTCAGCAGGCCGCTCAGCAGATAGGTCATAAAACGGGTGCGCTTCACGTTGATGCCCAGCATCAGCGCGCTCTGCTGGTTGCCGCCGATGGCGTAGGTATGGCGGCCGAGCTTCGTATACCGCAGCATCAGGTACACGAGCACCACCACGCACAGGGCCACGATCGCACCGATTTCCAGCTTCGCCGGGATCAGGTTCCCGTTTTTGGCCGTATAGCCGAGCCACGGGATGGCCGCCTTGGTTTTAACCACCTCTAGGAACCCCTTGTGCGCCACCTTGACGGGGTTTACAGATAGCATCGTGGTCAGGCCGCGGGACAGGAACATGCCGGCCAGCGTCACGATGAAGGGCTGGATGTCCAGATAGCTGATCAGGAAGCCCTGAAGCACCCCGAAGGCCAGGCCGATGCCCAGCGCCAGCAGCAGGGTGACGATAATGCAGAGCGTGCTGTCCTGGATGCCGGAGCCGTTCAGGTACAGGGCGCAGGCCATGACCGTCAGGCTGATCACGCCGCCCACGCTGATGTTGATGCCGCCGCCGATCATGACGATCGTCAGGCTGCAGGAGATGACGATCAGCGCGGCGTTGTCGTTGAGCAGGTCAAAGAACTGCTGTACCTTCAGAAAGCCGCCGCCC
>JBGUIY010000147.1:0-39158 GCA_045113475.1 Christensenellales bacterium
AAAGGAACTGAATTCAGCAGCCCGAATTGCTCAAAACCCTTGTGCCATAAGGGTTTCCCGTTTTGTCATTATTATACCCTAATGGCACACCTATGTTGTAGACGCATTACGCGCAGGTGACGATGTAAAAACAGTACAAAACAGCGCAGGACACTATTCAGCAGCATTTACACTCGATCGATATGCGCATGTGACAGCAACGATGCAAAAAGAAAGCGCTGCCAGGATGCAAGCCTTTCTCAACTCACTTTGACAACGCATATATTATCCAAAGCCAAAACTGCAGCATAACTGCAGCATAAACGCTCCAAAAACGACGAATTTCCCTGATTTCACAGGGAAATAAAAAATCGAGGTGGCAGGATTTGAACCTGTGACCTTCTGGTCCCGAACCAGACGCGCTACCAAGCTGCGCTACACCTCGACATGGAGCCAATAAAGGGACTCGAACCCTTGACCTGCGGTTTACGAAACCGCTGCTCTACCGGCTGAGCTATATTGGCACGTTGGCGAATGCCAACAGACGTATATTATCACGGATCAACAGGCTTGTCAATAAATTTCTGCTTGACAGGGCGCATATTTTTGGTATAATAGCCCCTGTCAAGTATTTTTACTCGACAGTCAACGGGGCAGCGAAGCTCGAATCACAGCGCGGGAAGGCAGGGAGCGAAACGGGATGGAGCCGGTCGAAAAACATGTGGAAGGCTCGATGCTGCTGGCTACCTACGGCGCGCTGCTGACAGACGCGCAGCGGACCCTGATGGAGCTCTACTACAACGAGGATCTGAGCCTGCATGAGATCGCCGAGGAGCAGGGCATCAGCCGCCAGGGCGTGCACGACGCGGTGACGCGGGCGCTCAGGAAGCTTGAACGTTGCGAAGCCCGCCTGGGCCTCATGAAGGACAGCGCGAGGCGCGCGGAAGAACTCTCCCGCTGCCTGGCCCTCGCCAGGGCCTGCCGCGGAGATGAGTGCAGGGACGCGCTGATCGCGGCGCTGGAGCGCATGATACACGAGGAGGAACAGCCATAATGGCGTTTGAAGGCCTGACCGAAAAACTTCAAAACGCGTTCAAAAAGCTCACCGGCAAAGGCAAGCTGAACGAGCAGAACATCAAGGACGCCATGCGCGAGGTGCGGATGGCCCTGCTGGAAGCGGACGTCAACTACACCGTCGTCAAGGACTTCACCAAGAAGGTCAGCGAGCGCTGCATCGGCACCGAGGTGCTCTCCACCCTGAACGCCGGTCAGCAGGTCATCAAGATCGTCAACGAGGAACTGACCCAGCTGATGGGCGGCACCGCCGCCAAGCTCACCTGGTCCCCCAGCGTGCCCACCATCTACATGCTGTGCGGCCTCCAGGGCGCCGGCAAGACCACCATGGCGGGCAAGCTGGCCACCTACCTGACCAGGATCGGCAAGAAGCCGCTGCTGGCCGCCTGCGACATTTACCGTCCCGCCGCCATCAAGCAGCTGCAGATCGTGGGCGAACAGGCCCATGTGCCGGTATTCGAAAAAGGCACCCAGGACCCGGTCAAGACCGCGAAGGAAGCCGTGGAGTACGCGCGCTACTATGGCCAGGACGTGCTGATCATCGACACCGCCGGCCGCCTGCACGTGGACGAAGCCCTGATGGACGAGCTCAAACGCATGAAGGAAGCCGTCCGGCCGCAGGAGATCCTGCTGGTGGTTGACGCCATGACCGGCCAGGACGCGGTGAACGTGGCCAAGTCCTTCAACGATCTGCTGAACATCGACGGCGTGATCGTGACCAAGCTGGACGGCGATACCCGCGGCGGCGCGGCGCTGTCCGTGCGCGCGGTGACGGGCAAGCCGATCAAGTTCTCCGGTACGGGTGAAAAGCTCACGGACATCGAGCCCTTCCACCCCGAGCGCATGGCCTCCCGCATCCTGGGCATGGGCGACGTGCTGACCCTCATCGAGAAAGCCACCGAAGCCTACGAACAGCAGCAGAGCGACAAGGAAGCCAAGGCCAAGAAGAAGGCCCCCACCGACCTCGACCTGGAGGACTACCTGGAGCAGATGCAGTCCATGAAGAAGATGGGCTCCCTGCAGAGCGTGCTGGGCATGATCCCCGGCCTCGGCTCCAAGCTGAAGGACGTGGAAATCAGCGACGACGTGATGAAGAAGCCGGAAGCCATCATCCGCTCCATGACGCCCCAGGAGCGTCACCACCCCGAAGTCCTCAACGCCTCCCGCCGCCGGCGCATCGCCGCAGGCGCGGGCGTGACCGTACAGGACGTGAACCAGCTGATCCGCCAGTACGACCAGGCGCGGCAGATGGTCAAATCCATGATGGGCAACAAGCGCGGCGCCCTGCGCCAGCTGAGGAACTTCGGCAAATAACGCCGGTCAGTCATCTTCAGGAAAGCCTTTCCTGTGAATGATTACCATATAAATTCATTAAAGACAGCAAAAATCAAGGAGGAAGCATCAATGGTTAAGATCCGTCTCAAGAGAATGGGCATGAAGAAAAATCCTTTCTACCGTGTTGTGGTGGCTGACGAGCGCGCTCCCCGCGATGGCCGCTTCATCGACGAGATCGGTTATTATGATCCCATGACGAAGCCGTCCACGATCAAGATCGAAAAAGAAAAGGCGCTGGATTGGATGCAGAAAGGCGCGCAGCCCACGGATTCCGCCCGCAGCCTGCTCAAGAGAGCCGGCGTGCTGGAAAAGTAATTTATGCGGGAACTCGTCGAGTATCTGGCCAAGTCCCTCGTCGACCAGCCGGATCAGGTGGTCGTGACTGAGACCGAGGGCCCGGAAGCCCTTATCGTCGAGCTGAACGTGGCTCCCGAGGATATGGGCAAGGTCATCGGCAAGCAGGGACGCATCGCGAAAGCGATCCGCACGGTTGTCAAGGCGGCTGCATCGCGCATTGACAAGCCGGTCTTCGTAGAAATCCAATAATCAAAAGCAACGGGCGGAAATCACCGCCCGTTTTCCTGATGAAAAGTGGTAAATCCGTAATGAAAAGAAGATTCCTTGCGCTTCTATGTGCAACCGTTCTGTGTATCATGCCTTTCGGAGCTTACGCTACAGCTCCGCTGTATCTGAATCGTCTGTATGACACCGCTTCAGAACTATTATTTGATACCGGGAACGTCACCCTTGAAGAAACGCTGGTTTTCAGCTTGAACGGCGAACGCTTCAAGACCGCAAAAGCGAAGTATATCCAGGATAGTTATAATTCGCTCTGGGATTATAGGCTGTTCACACCGCGATATATCAGCCAGGATACTTATCCCAATCCATGGGGAAAGCCGACACCCCAGCCCGAAGAAACATCGCAGCCCGACCGTGAAACCGGGTTCACTATCGTTCACCAGAACGACGGCAAGCACAAGTACTCTGATTTTTATGTACGTGAAGTGATGAAGCCAGATGTCTGGAGGTATGGCAGCAGGGAAGCACAAAACACCCTTGTCCGGCGCTCGGCACGGCTGGAGCAGCTCGTTACAATGATAAGGCCTTTCTTGATTCAGGCAGAATGCAGTTCAGATATTGTGGCATTATCAGCGACATATGACAACGATGGAACCACCTATATGATCCGTCTGAACGGCGAAAACACTACCTACTGGATTAATGCCGCATTCAGTACGTGCGCACAAGCCGTGATATCCCGAGTAATTAAGCCGGTGAATTACGATCTGCTGCCTTACACTCCTGATTACAGATATCATCTTTATGAGACCATTTCCGATGAAATTGCCACCCTGACAGAGTCCTTTAATCTGCGTAAAGCAGAGATCTCCGTTACCACCGATTCCGAAAACCGGCTTCGTTCGATCTCCGGCTCATTGACCATTGATCTTGATATGTACAATGATCCGGATCATGGATATCTTACCTGGCTGGACGATCAACTTCTGGATATCGAAATGGAAGTTCGGATTTTTGATTATGGAACCAGCCATTTCGAAGCAGACAACTATGGAATACAGCCGCCACGGCATTAAGGAGCCCTTTATGCTCACACCGTATATTGAGATCGGCGAGGTACTGCGCCCCCACGGCATCCAGGGGCTGGTGAAGGTGCGGCCGGAGACGGACGATCCGCAGCGCTTTCTGACCCTGAAATCCGTCTGGCTGGCCCAGGGGAAGGACTACCGCCCCGCGGAAGTGCGGGAGGCGTCCGTCCGCGAGGACGGCTTCGTCTACCTGCGCCTGGACGGAGCGGAATCCCGCAACGACGCTGAAAAGCAGCGGGGGCTCCTCTTGTACGTGGACCGCGCCAACGCCCGGGAGCTGGGCAGGGACGAGTGGTTCATCTGCGACCTGATCGGCTGCCGGGTCAGCACCGATACCGGGGACGACCTGGGCGAGGTGACCGACGTGATGCAGCCCGGCCCCAACGACGTATTTGTGATCAGGACCCCCCGGGGCGAAATGCTGGTGCCCGTCCTCAAGAAGGTGCTGGCATCGGTGGACGTGGAAAACCGCCGGATCGTCCTGGACCATGAGCGGCTCAGGGAAGTCGCCGTATTTGACTGATACGATGAAGATCACGATCCTCACCATATTCCCCGAGATGTGCGAGCAGGTGCTGGCCTGCAGCATCCTGGGCCGCGCGCGGGAAGCAGGCCTGATCGAGACCCGCGCGGTGGATATACGGCCCTATTCCGCCCAGAAGCACAAGAACACGGACGACTATCCCTTCGGCGGCGGGCAGGGCATGCTGATGACCGCCCAGCCCATCGCGGACGCCATGAAGGACGTGTGCGGGCCGGATTTCCGCGGGCTGCGCATTTTCATGGGGCCCAAGGGCGACCGGTTCGACCAGAAGCTGGCCGCGGAGCTGGCGCAGCAGCCCGAACTGGTACTGCTGTGCGGGCATTACGAAGGCGTGGACCAGCGGGCGCTGGACCATTACATCGACCGGGAGATTTCCCTGGGGGACTATATCCTGACCGGCGGGGAGCTGGCCGCCCTGGTGCTGACGGACGCGGTGGCGCGGCTGATCCCCGGGGTGCTGGGCTCCGCCTCCAGCGCGGTAGACGAGAGCTTTTCCGCCGCCGGGCTGCTGGAATACCCGCAGTATACCCGTCCCCGGGTTTTCGAGGGCGAGGAGGTGCCGCCGGTGCTGCTGAGCGGCGACCACAGGGCCATCGCCGAATGGCGGCGGCAGCAGGCGCTGCTGGCAACGGCCCGTCTCCGCCCCGACCTGCTGGAAACGGCCGACCTTACGGAAAAGGAGAAACGCTATCTTGAAGAACAGGGCTTTGCTTGACCGGCTCGGCCGGGGCGCCGCGCTGTGCCTGGTGCTGCTGTGCTGCCTGCTGGTCAGGACGTCGGCGGCGCAGGCGGCCAAGACCGTCTATCCCCCGATCTACCTGGAATGCGGGGAGGGCGACGCGACCCAGCGGGTGATCCTCTGGGAGTACGGCACCAACACCACCTTTTTCCTGCCCGCCGGCTTTGACACGGCAGACATGCGGCTGGTATACAGTTCCCCCATCAACGCGGTGAGCGTGGACGGCAGGGACTGCCCTTCTGGGAGCCGTCTGAGCATTGACGATCTGTCGGGATCCCACAAGATCAAATACCGCAAGATCTCCTATCAGCTGCGGATCATGACCTCCGCCAACCTGCCGGCCATATTCCTGACCACGGAATCCGGCACACTGGCCAAAATCAACGCCAACAAGCACCACAAGGAAGCCGGCACCTTCCGCCTGTTCGGCGACGACGGCGCGCTGCTGATGAGCGAGCCGCTGGAGCACGTCAAGGGCCGCGGCAACTCCACCTTTCTCCAGCCCAAGCGCCCCTACCAGATCAAGTTCACTGAGCGCATCGGCCTGTTCGGGATGCCGAAGGCCAAAAAATGGGTGCTTCTGGCCAACCACAAGGACGAATCCCTGCTGCGCAATTCCATCCTGTTTGAAAGCGCGCGCCTGCTCAACGAGAAGTATCCCAACGACGACCAGTACGCGGATCTGTACATCAACAGCCAGTATATGGGCACCTACGAGGTCTGCCAGAAGGTGGAGGTGGACAAGAACCGCATCGACATCTTCGACCTGCAGGAAGCCACGGAAGCGCTGAACGACAAGCCCCTGGACAGCTACAAGCGCTTCGGCTCCAGCCAGTACAAGAAGAACACCGTCAAGGGCTTCAAGATCCCCAACGACCCGGAGGATATCACCGGCGGCTATCTGCTGGTGCTGGAGAAGGCTTTCCACTATCCCGAACTGCCCAACGGCCTGGTGACCAAAAGGGGCATCAGCTTCATCGTGAAGTCGCCGGAATTCATGTCCGAAAAGCAGGCCGCCTATATCTCCGGCGTGATCCAGAGCCTGGAGGACGCCATCTACGCCAAGGACGGCCGCGACCCGAAGACCGGCAGGCATTTCACCGAGCTGGCCGACCTGGACTCCATGGTCCGGGAATACCTGCTGGAAGAAGTATTCAAGAACTACGACGTCAACCGGTCCAGCCAGTATGTGATCAAGCCCGCCGACAGCGAAGGCGGTATCCTGTACTTCGGCCCCACCTGGGATTTCGACCTGAGCATGGGCATGTGGTGCGACGGCCCGAAAAACAACACCATCGTCAGCCCCAAGCGGATGCTGGCCGCCGCCGGCAACGGCTGGCTGCCCTCCCTGTGCAGGCACCAGGTATTCATGGACCGTGTGTATACCATGTATTACGAAGAGCTGCTGCCCTACCTGCGCGCCCTGACGGGACTGGAGCCGGACGGGAAGACGGTGACGCTGCGTGAGCGCATGGATGAGCTGACCGCTTCCGCCGCCATGAACTTCACGCGCTGGCCGGTACTCAGCGCCCCCTGGCCGGTGCAGACGGGCAACACTTACGAAGAGAATTACACCTACCTGAACAACTGGCTGATCAAGCGCATGGATTACCTGGATTCCGTGTGGCGGGAGAAATACGACCGGCTCAAATAAATCGGACGGAGACTTTGCTCATGAAGCTGAACGACGGCTGGACCATGATTATCGGGGAAAAGCGCTATCCCTGCGCCGTCCCCTGTTCCATGTACGACACCCTTTACAAGGCGGGCGCCATCCCCGACCCGTATTTCGGGGAGAACGAATATGCCCTGACCAGCCTCAGCGGCCGGGATATCGTCCTGGAGAAGGAACTGGATCTGCCGGAAGCGCTGCGGGACTGGGGCCGGCTGTACCTGACCTTTGAAGGGATCGATACCCTGGGCGAGATCAGCCTGAACGGGCAGGTACTGGGGCAGACGGACAACATGCACCGCACCTGGGAGTATGAGATCGGCGGTTTCCTGCGGCCCGGCGCCCAGCTGCTGCGGGTGACCCTGCGCTCCCCCACCCGCTATATCGCGGAACGGCAGGCGGAGCGGCCGCTCTGGGGCGTGGATTCCACCATGGCCGGATACCCGCACCTGCGAAAGGCGCATTACATGTTCGGCTGGGACTGGGGCCCGAAGCTGCCTGATCTGGGACTGTGGCGGGACGTGAGCATCACCGGCCATACCGGCGGCCGCATCCGCGGCGTCTACTACCGCCAGAAGCACGAGCCGGGCCGGGTGACCCTGACCTGCGAGGCCGACCTGGAGCTGTGGACCGATGGCGTGACCGCCTGCCTGGAAGTGACCGATCCGGACGGCCGGACGGAGATCGTTTCCATGACCGGCGGACGGGCCGAGGTGGAAATCACCGAGCCGCAGCTGTGGTGGGTGCGCGGCCTTGGCAGCCAGCCTCTCTACCGGTGCCGTACCGTGCTGTCAAAAGACGGCAGGGAAGTGGATGTCCATGAGCGCCGCATCGGCCTGCGCACCCTCGGGATTTCCCAGGAAGCGGACCAGTGGGGACATGAATTCTGTTTCATCAACAATGGCGTGAAGGTGTTCGCCATGGGCGCGAACTACATCCCGGAGGACCAGCTCCTCCCCCGCTGCACGCCGGAACGCACCATCCGCCTGCTGGAAGACTGCGAGCGCGCCAACTACAACTTCATCCGCGTGTGGGGCGGCGGCGTCTATCCGGACGACACCTTCTACAGCTGGTGTGACGCCCACGGCCTCATCGTCTGGCAGGATTTCATGTTCGCCTGCTCCGCCTACCGGCTGACCGGCCGCTTTGAGGAGACCGTGCGCCGGGAGATTGCCGACAATGTGCTCCGCATCCGCAACCACCCCTCCCTGGGCCTCTGGTGCGGCAACAACGAGATCGAGTCCGCCTGGGAGGGCTGGGGCATTCCCACGGACGAGGAGGCGAAGGCGGATTACCTCCGGCTCTTCGAGGGCATCATCCCGGAGCTGCTCGGCAAGTACGACCCGGAAACCTTCTACTGGCCCTCCTCCCCCTCCTCCGGCGGCGGTTTCAGGGATTCCTCTTCAAACGAAGCCGGCGACATGCACTACTGGGCCGTCTGGCACAATTTCAAGCCCATTGAGGCTTTCCGCGCCTTCCACTACCGCTTCTGCTCCGAATACGGCTTCGAGAGCGTGCCCGTCCTGCCCACCGTCCGCGCTTTCGCGGGCGAAGGCAGCCTGGATCTCTGCAGCACGGACATGGAAGCACACCAGAAGTGCGTCCAGGGCAATGAGAAGGTCATGTTCTACCTGGCGCAGATGGTCAACTATCCGGAGAGCTTCGAACGGCTGGTCTACTGCTCCCAGCTGGTGCAGGCGGAGTGCATCCGCTCCAACGTGGAGCACATGCGCCGCGCCCGGGGCCGTTGCATGGGCTCCGCCTACTGGCAGGTCAACGACTCCAATCCGGTGATCTCCTGGAGCAGCATCGACTATTTCGGCCGCTGGAAGGCCCTGCACTACGCCGCCCGCCGCTTCTACGCGCCGGTGCTCCTGTCCTGCGACGACACCGACCCGCTGCACCCCGTTCTGTACGTGACCAACGACACCCCGAAGGCCCTGAGCCTGACCGCGGTGTGCCGCCTGCGCGGCCGGGACGCCTCCGTCCTGCGGGAGGAAACGGCCCGGCTGACGGCAGAGCCCCTGTCCGCCGCGCCCTGCCTGACCCTGGACCTGAGCGGGGCGCTCGCGACTGCGGAGGACCGCCGCAGCAGGTATCTCGAATACACGCTGACCGGCAGCGGCGGCGAAACGCTGAGCGCCGGGACCACGCTGTTCGTCCGGCCCAAGGCTTTCCGCTTTCAGCCCGCAGCGGTTCAGGCCTCGGTCGCCGAACAGCCCGGCCGCTTTGACATCACGCTGACCGTCGATACCTTCGTGAAGGACGTGTGGCTCTCCCTGAACGGCGCGGACGCCCGCTTCAGCGACAACTGGCTGGACCTCCACGGCCCGGCCCCCGTCACCGTAACGCTGTCGAAATCAGAAGTTCCCGCCGGACTGACCGCTGCCGACATCCGGCGAATGCTGAAAATCGAATACTACAACCCGGCCGGATGAATGCAGCCAAGTCTGCAAAATAACGCCGGGCCGCTCCCTGAAATGAAGAGCGGCCCGGCGTATCTGTTTTTTTCGTTCAGTGCCCGATATCCAGTACGTAATCCCCCAGTCCCTCGTGCTGGCGCACGTGGACGATGTACTTCTGTCCCTCTTTCAGGTCCGCCTGCAGGGAATCCCCCTGCTGAAGATAGTCGCGGTTCAGGAGATAGCCGTCCCCGTCGCTGATCTCCACGCGGAGCCGCATATCCTTGAGCGCCTTTGTGACCGTGAAGGTATGCTCACTGCTTTCCGTGGCCACATACTGGTATGTGTTGTCCTGATCGTGGAAATACACGCGGTCGCCCACCGTGTCGCAGCCGGCCAGATCCACCGTGGCGGGCGCCATGCCGATATTCATCGTATATTCGCCTGTGCTTTCATGCTGGCTCACCACCAGGTCGTACACCTTTCCGGCTTCCAGGGTTGCGGTAATTCCCCCGTTCTGGCCGAAGTAATCCCGGTTGACCAGGTAACCGCCGTCGTCTATGATCTCCACGCGAAAGCGGAGGCCGCTCTTCGCCCTGGCGATCCAGACATGGTAATCCCCGCTCACCGGCGCGTACAGCTTATACCGGTTCTGCTGGTCCCCGAAGGCCACGCTGTCGTTGACGGTCTGGCGGCCCTCCAGATGCAGCCACTGCCGCGGGATGCCGAACCGGACCGTGTAGTCGCCCAGGGATTCGTGCTGATGCGCATACAGCGTATAGGTTTTTCCGGCTTCGAGCTCCACCGTGATGCCGGACCCCTGGGTCACGTAGTCCCGGTTCAGACGGTAGTTCGCGCTGTCGTAAACGTCCAGCATCACCCGGAATCCGCTGTTTGCCCTGTCGAGCCAGAACCGGTAGCTGCCGGATACTGGCGCGGTATACCGGATCTCCCGCTGTTCGCCCTGGGAGCGGAAGGTGCCGCTGTAGGTCTCTATCACCGCCGGTTCCGGCGTGACGGAACGCATTTCCACTTCGGCCGTCAGGATCGCGGGCCGCGCGTCTTCGTAATGCGGTTCGCCGCAGAACATGCAGAAGCTGTCCTCGTCGGAGCAGACTTCGCCGCATCTGCAGACCCACGCATTGCTGAATACGGTCACCGCCGACAGATTGTCCGGCTTCGGCGTGCGGCAGCCGCCGCAGAAAACAGCGCGTTCCGGGTTTTCACGTCCGCATTTCGGGCAGGTCCAGCCGTCCCCGGCGCAGGCGACCCCCGCGCAGGCCAGCAGCACCGCAGCCGCCAGCAATACCGCCGTCCACCGTTTCATTTCCGATCTCCTCCCGTTTTACTGATGCTCGTAGCCCAGAGCGAAAGCCTTCTGGTTGATCTCCAGGAATTTGGGCGGCACGGTGGCGCGGAGGGCTTCCTCCCACTGCTCCCGGGGGATGGACGTGCGGCTGGCCAGGAGGCCGATGAGTACCACGTTCACCGCCTTGATGCTGCCGGCTTCCCTTGCCAAGGCCAGGGCATCCACCGCGGTCACGCCGGCCCGCTTCGCCAGCTCTTCAGCGATACCCTGGGGATATTCCGCCGCGCCGGTGATGACCGGCATCGGGTCGATTTGCTGCGTGTTGACGATGATCCGGCCGTCGGGCTTCAGGTACGGCAGCGCGCGCAGGGCCTCCAGCAGTTCAAAGGAAAGGATAATGTCCGCGCCGCCCTTCTCGATAATGGGCGACCAGACCTTGTCGCCGAAGCGAACGTAGGTGGTCACGCTGCCGCCGCGCTGGCTCATGCCGTGGACCTCGGAGACCTTCACGTCATAGCCCGCGCCGATCAGCGTATTGCCCAGGATGCGGCTGGCCAGCAAGGTGCCCTGGCCGCCGACGCCGACGATCATGATACTGGTGATGCTCATGCCGGATCACCCTCCTTTTTGATGGCGTGGAAGGGGCAGACGTTGACGCACAGACCGCAGCCATTGCACTGGGTGGCGTCGATCACCACGCGGCTCTCCCGCACGGTGAGGGCCGGGCAGCCCAGCTTCATGCACATGCGGCAGTCGCGGCAGGCCTCCGCGTCGACCCGGCAGCGGCCGGTATATTTGACGTATTTCAGCAGCGCGCAGGGCCGCTGGGCAATGATGAGGGAAGGCTCGTCGGCGGCGACCTCCTCCCTGACGGCGGCCTCCATGGCCTTCACGTCGAAGGGGTCCACCACGCGCACCCGGCCGATGCCCACGGCTTTCGCCAGCAGCTCCAGATCCACCTGTTTCGTGGCTTCGCCGCGGATGGTTTTGCCGGTGGTGGGGTTGTCCTGGTGGCCGGTCATGCCGGTGATGGAGTTGTCCAGGATGATGACCGTATTGATGCCCTTGTTGTACACCACGTCGATGAGGCCGGTGATGCCGGAATGGATGAAGGTGGAATCGCCGATGACGCTGACCAGCTTCTTCGCGAACTCCGGCCCCCGCGCCTTGGCCATGCCCAGGGCCGCGCCGATGGACGCGCCCATGCAGATGGTGGTGTCGATGGAGCTCAGCGGCGGGGTCGCGCCGAGGGTGTAGCAGCCGATATCGCCGCACACGGTCAGGCCCAGCTTCTTGAGCACATAGAAGGTGCCGCGGTGCGGACAGCCGGCGCACATGACCGGCGGACGCACCGGCACGGGCAGCTCCGAAGCGGGAGCGGCTGCGGGGGCCTCCCCCAGAACGGCCCGGCGGATCATGGAAGCGCTGTACTCACCCAGCAGGGTGAAGGCTTCCTTGCCGATGACCTTCAGGCCCAGTGAACGGGCATAAGTCTCGATAAAGGGATCCAGCTGCTCGATCACGTAGACCTTCTCATGGGCGGCTGCGAAATCCCGCAGCTTCTGCTCCGGCAGCGGCCAGACCATGCCCAGCTTCAGGTAGTCCGCTTTGTCTCCCAGGGCTTCCTGCGCGTACAGGTAGGAAATGCCGGCGCAGACGACGCCGATGGGAGCGCCGCTGCCGACGACCCGGTTGAGTTCAGTCTCCTCCGCAAACGCCTTCAGGTCCAGCGTGCGCTTTTCCACGTCCACGTGGCGGCGTATGGCGTTGGCCGGAGCCATGACGAATTTGGCGGGATTCTTCACATAATCCCTGAGGGGCACGTCCGCAGGCTCGCCCGTCCGCACCATGCTCTGGGAGTGGGCCACGCGGGTGGTCAGGCGCAGGAAGAACGGCACGTCAAAGCGCTCGCTCAGTTCACAGGCGGCCTTCGTGTATTCCAGGCATTCCGCGGAGTCCGCAGGCTCCAGCATGGGGCACTTGGAAGCTTCCGCGTAGTGGCGGGAGTCCTGCTCGTTCTGGCTGGAGTGCATGCCGGGGTCGTCCGCCACGGCGATGACGAAGCCGCCGTTGACGCCAGTATAGCTGGCGGTGAACACCGGGTCGGCCATCACGTTGAGGCCCACGTGCTTGCAGCAGGTCATCGCCCGGGCGCCGCCGATGGACGCGCCCAGGGCGACCTCGCAGGCCACCTTCTCATTGGGGGCCCACTCGCAGTAGATGTCCGGATACCGGACGACGCTTTCGGTGATCTCCGTACTCGGCGTGCCGGGATAGGAGGCCACCACGCGGACGCCGGCCTCGTACGCCCCGCGGGCGACGGCCGCGTTGCCGATCAAGAGCTGTGGTTTCATGACTGTACCTCGATTTCATTCTGTTGCGCGACGACGCTCTCGCCGCAGTAGATCTCACGGAGCTTCGGCTTCTCGATCTTGCCGGTGGCGTTGCGCGGCACGTGGGCGAAGATGATCCTGCGGGGGCGCTTGTAGCGCGGCATCCCGGCGCAGAAGCTGTTGATCTCCTCCTCGGTGGCGGTCATGCCTTCCTTGATCTCGATGATGGCCGCGGCGATCTCGCCCAGGCGCGGATCGGGCAGGCCGATGACGGCCACGTCCTTCACAGCGTTGTGAGCGCGGATGAAGTCCTCGATCTGCACGGGATACAGGTTTTCGCCGCCGGTGATGATGACGTCCTTCTTGCGGTCCACCAGGAAGATGAAGCCGTCGGCGTCCTGCATGGCCATGTCGCCGGTAAAGAGCCAGCCGTCCTTCAGCACTTCGTTGGTCGCCTGCTCGTCCTTGTAGTAGCAGGTCATGACGCCGGGGCCCTTCACGCAAAGCTCGCCCACGGTGCCCTGTTCCACGGGCTGTCCGCTGGGATCCACGATCTTGACTTCCCAGCCGTAGCCGGGCACGCCGATGGCGCCTACCTTGTGAACGTTCTCAACGCCCAGATGCACGCAGCCGGGGCCGATGGACTCGGAGAGGCCGTAGTTGGTATCGTACTGGTGGTGCGGGAAAACACTGAGCCAGCGCTTGATCAGGGACGGCGGCACCGGCTGCGCGCCGATGTGCATGAGCCGCCACTGGCTGAGCTGGTAATCGTCCAGCTTCACGTCGCCGCGGTCGATGGCGTCCAAGATGTCCTGGGCCCAGGGCACCAGCAGCCATACGATGGTGCAGCGCTCGTCGCTGACCGCCTTGAGCACCCACTCGGGCCGGGTGCCCTTCAGCAGCACGGCCTTGCCGCCCACCAGGAAGCTGCCGAACCAGTGCATCTTCGCGCCGGTATGGTACAGCGGCGGGATGCAGAGGAAAACGTCGTCGTGGGTCTGGCCGTGGTGATGCTGCTCCACGGCGGCCGCGTGCATCAGGGAGCGGTGCCTGTGCAGGATCGCCTTGGGGAAGCCCGTGGTGCCGGAGGAATAATAGATCGCGCCGAAATCGTCGTCCGTCAGCGGGATGTTCGGGTTGTCGGTGGAGCAGAAGCCGATCATTTCATTATAACTGTCCGCGAAAGTCGGGCAGTCCTCGCCGACGTAGAAGAGATGCCGCACCTTGGGGATGCGGTCGCAGATCTCCTCCATGCGGCCGATGAACTCAGGCCCGAAAGCCAGCATTGAGCAGTCCGCCTTTTCGAGACAGTAGCGGATCTCCTCCGCGGTATAGCGGTAGTTGAGGGGCACGGCCACCGCGCCTGCGCGCAGGATGCCGAAGTACACGGGCAGCCACTCCAGGGAGTTCATCATCAGGATGGCGACCTTGTCCCCCTTATGGCAGCCGCGGGTGAGCAGCAGGTTTGCGAAACGGTTGGCCTTCAGGTCGAAATCCCGCCAGGTCAGTTCCCGGCGGAAGGGCTGGCCGGGCTCCGGCTGCATCAGCGAGTATTCCCGCCAGGTGATGCGGCTTTCCGGCTCGAATTTCGGGTTGATCTCGACCAGGGCGGTCTCCTGGCCGTACAGCTCGGCGTTGCGGCTCAGGATCTCAGTGATAGGCATGGTGCTGGACCTCCTTTTGTGTTTGGAGGGTAAATAAAAACGCCCTCCGCATATACATGAAGAGGACGATAATCAACAATTACCGCGGTACCACCTCTTTTGCCGCCGGTCCCGCCGGCAGCCGCTCCACAAGGGTCGCCCCTTCGCGCGGTGACGGGCGCACCCGGCGCAGCCTACGCAGGATATTTCCCTTCGGTGCGCGACTCGCGGGCTGTATTCGGCCGGACCGCCCATCCTGCCTCGCACCTGCCGGCAGGTCTCTGTGATGCGCCGATCCGCTTACTTGCTCCCGGTCTCTGTCTTTCAGGCGCATTATACCATCAAAGCCCTGATTTTGTAAATCCCCTTATTGGCCGTCCGGGCGCCCGCGGGACGGAAATACGAGAAAAAAACGTCCCCGGCGCCCCGCCCGCACATGATGCATGCCTGCGGGAACGGACGGCCCAGTTGTTTTCAGATATTACGCAACCGCCTGAAAAAATAACAAAAACGTTAACAGAATTGTAAGCAAATCAACATCAAAGTTAATTGACTTGATTTGGCGTTTATGCTACCATTTCCACGATGACTCACTGAATGGAGGTCGATCTCAATGAAGATTAAGCGTATTTTGTCCGTAGTCATGCTGGCCATCCTTCTGACTGTCGGTCTGGTGCCGGCCGCTTCCGCCGTCACCTGGAAAGAGCCCTGGGATTTCGCGGGCGGATACTACACTGAGGACTGGGCAAAGCACTTTGCCACCAAGAAGCTGACCACCAGCTCCAAGGCGACGATGTACCGCGTGCGCAGCCACACCTACAACACCGATTCAAAGAAATTTGAAAAGGTCGTCAGCCTGCGCGTCCGCTGGGAGCCCCGCGCCTACGTGCTCAACACCAGCGGCAAGCAGATCAAGCGCTGGTTCACCCGGGAAAACCGCCTGACCTACACTTCCGCCCATTACAGCTATCTGTACTACAAAGCGGGCGACTCCCTGGCGATCGTCGGCCAGACCAACGTCAACAAGCGCTGGTACGCTGTCAACATCGAAAAGACGCCCGTCAATCCCTACAACAAAACGTCCAAGAAACGCATCAGCGACAAGCAGCTCTACGACATCATCGACAACTACGAAGGCCACTTCGGCTGGGTGTTCGGCCGCTACGTGGTGCGCGCCAACAAGAGCGGCGACTTCTACGTGAAGGTCAAGAGCAAAACCGCGACCCTGTACGCCAACCACTCCGTCTCTTCCAAGGCCGTTTACACCGTGAAGAAGGGTGAGAAGCTGACGCCCACCTACACCAGCTGGCCGAAGGGCTCCGTCCAGGAAGGCATCTCCCCGGACGAGAAGTACGAGCTCGGCGGTTCCCTGACCACCAGCAAGAAGGGCTACGTCTGGCACCAGGTTTACTACAACGGAAAGAAGTACTGGATCCGCAACGACTTCGTCTCCGTGGTCGAGAAGTAATCTCAGTCAAAATCACAGGGCAATCCTGGCATCGCCGGATTGCCCTGTTTTCGTAAGAGGGAATATGACAGAATCGCTTGTAAGAACCGCCCTGCTGCTGGGGGAAGACGCGGTCAGCCGGCTCGGAAAATGCCGTGTGGCCGTATTCGGCGTCGGCGGCGTCGGCGGCCACTGCGTGGAGGCTCTGGCACGGTCGGGCATCGGCGCGCTGGACCTGATCGACAGCGACACCGTGTGCCTGTCCAACCTGAACCGGCAGATCATCGCCCTGCACAGCACGGTCGGCCGACTCAAGGTCGACGCGGCGGCGGAGCGGATCCGCGACATCAATCCGGATTGCAAGGTGACGGTGTACCCCGTGTTCTATCTGCCCGAAACGCGGGATCAGTTTGATTTTCGCGCCTATGATTACGTGGTGGACTGCATCGACACCGTCAAAGGAAAGCTGGCCCTGGCGGAGCAGGCCCAGGAAGCCGGGACGCCCATCATCAGCGCCATGGGCGCGGGCAACAAGCTGGACCCGACCCGCTTCGAAGTCGCGGACATCTACGAAACCTCCGTCTGCCCGCTGGCCCGCGTGATGCGGACGCAATGCCGGAAACGCGGGATCACGCGGCTCAAAGTCGTATATTCCAGGGAGCAGCCCCTGACGCCGCAGGACAGTGGTGAAAAGAAGGGCCCGCATCCCGCTCCCGGCTCCGTCGCCTTCGTTCCCTCCGTCGCGGGCCTGATCCTCGCCGGCGAGGTCATCAGGGATCTGGCAGGCATACATACCGGCAGGAGCTGATATTCCGTCACAGGCTCCGCTTCTTATCATACGAAAAACACGCGGCGGCATCCGGTCTCTGGGTGCCGCCACGTGTTTTATGTTTGTAACAATTATGAAATGTCACAGACCCGCCTTTTTCCTGAGTTCGTCCACATAATCGGTGTGCTCCCAGGGGAGGTCGACGTCCGTGCGGCCGAAGTGGCCGTAGGCCGCCGTCTGGCGGTAGATGGGGCGGCGCAGATCCAGCCGCTCAATGATAGCGTCGGGCCGCATATCGAAGGTATCCCGGACGATGGCGGACAGCTTTTCGTCATCCAGTACGCCGGTGCCGAATGTATCCACCGTAAAGGACACGGGGTGCGCGACGCCGATGGCGTAAGCCAGCGCCACCTGGCACTTCTTCGCCAGCCCGGCCGCCACCACGTTCTTGGCGGCGTGGCGCGCGGCGTAAGCTGCGGAACGGTCCACCTTGGTGGGGTCCTTGCCGGAGAAGGCGCCGCCGCCGTGAGGCGCGTAGCCGCCGTAGGTGTCCACGATGATCTTGCGCCCGGTCAGGCCGCTGTCCCCCGCGGGCCCGCCGATGACGAAGCGTCCGGTGGGGTTGATGAAATAGCGCGTGTCGTCCGAAAGCAGCTCCGCGGGGATCACGGGCTTGACCACCCGCTCGATCATGTCGGTGCGGATCATATCCTGGGTGGCATGCTCCTCGTGCTGGGTGGAGATGACGATGGTGTCCACGCCGACGGGCCGCCCGTCCTCATACACCACCGTGACCTGCGCCTTGCCGTCGGGCCGCAGGTAGGGGCACTCGCCGGACTTGCGGACCTTCGCCAGCTGGCGGGTCAGGCGGTGGGCCAGCGCGATGGGCATGGGCATCATTTCAGGCGTTTCGTCGCAGGCGAAACCGAACATCATGCCCTGGTCCCCCGCACCGGTCTCCTTGTCGTCGCTGCCGCGCTTCTCGATGGCGTCGTTGACGCCCTGGGCGATATCGGGCGACTGGTCGTGCAGGGCCACCAGCACCGCGCAGGAAGCGCCGTCAAAGCCCTTCTTGGCGCGGTCGTAGCCGATATCCATCACCACGTCGCGGACCACGTCCTGAATATTGACATAGCCGGTGGTGGTGACCTCCCCCATCACCAGCACCAGGCCGGTGGTGGCGCAGGTCTCGCAGGCGACGTGGGCGTTTTTGTCCTGCCGCAGGATCTCGTCCAGGATAGCGTCGGAGATCTGGTCGCAGATCTTGTCCGGATGTCCTTCAGTTACGGATTCGGAGGTAAACAGTGTGCGCATGGGTCATTGGATCCTTTCCGAGGCGTTCCGCCTCTCTGTATTTCTGAATACCCTCAGTATAAAAGCGCCTGTCGTGACAGACAGGCGCTCATCATTGCAGTGGTGATTGTCCTTATCTGCCAGCGCGGATACCGCGCTGCTGGAATTAGCACCTTGCGGTCTCCCGCCGGTTGCCGGGCTTCATCGGGCCAGTCCCTCAGCCGCTCTGGATAAGGTATTCAGTTGGTGCTATTATAATGGGAGATACGGACGATGTCAATAGCAGGAAACTGACATGATCAATCCTGCACCAGCCGGTTCAGCAGCGTATCGCTGTTGTAGAAGCAGACGGCGGGCGCCCACACATACTGGGCGGCGCTGCCGTCGAAGATCCGGCACAGCACCCACCAGCTGCCGCTGGAAGCGTCATAGTGCTTGGCCAGGCAGTAGATGGCCTGATTCTGCATGAAATAGCTTCCCGTGCTCGTATAGTAGTTGGCGGGGCCGGAATGGGTCTGCATCTGTGCGCTGGAAGTCGCCCAGACGCCGCCGGCATAGAAACCAGTATTGCCCTGGGGCGGATAGGGATTGACCGGCTCAGCCGTCGGCCCATAGGAATTGAACGATACGGCGCTCATGGGCACGAAGCCGCGGGCCTTGCGGTTCTCCGAGCTCAGCGTGACTTCGATGTAGGCCCACTTGTCGTCATAGCTGGCCAGGTAGGTGCAGTCCTGCCCGGATACCAGCGAGCTGAAGGGCTCATTCATGATGACCGGGTCGTCCGTGATGTCCACGTCGCGGTTGATCCAGGCGTAGCGGTACTCAAAATACAGGGGACGGAGGTTGTAGCCTTCCTTCGCCTTCATTTTGGCCAGATAGCTGTCCTGGAAATAGCCGATGCGGTAGTTGCCGGATGCGGTCTGGTAGCCCAGCAGGAGCCAGTTGCCCTCATATCCGTACACCCGGGCCTGGCCGCCGCCGCCGTACTGCGCCTTGCCGTTGTTGGCCCGGATGTAGTTGGTGCCCGGCCCGGTGTAGAACTTGGGCGAGGCGCTGAAGGACGCGGTGAAATAGTAATTCAGGTTTTCGGCGCTGACCGCCGCATACAGCGAGCACAGCAGCGCCAGCAGCAGGATAAAGACAGACAGTTTTCTCATGGAAACACCTCCTCGTTACACGCTTTCTTCGCCCAGAACTTAATGATATGAGATCTGGGCATTGTATTCCGGCACCCAGCAGCGGTAGATCCTGTCGTTGCTTGGGTTGTAATACTCGACTTCCACATAGCCGTTTTCGCGGCTGAAGGCGACGACGTCCTTCCAGGAGTTCACCCTCGGCCCCTTCGCGTAGTTGCTGCCCGGGCCGCGCCAGGTATCCGTGGCGCTGATGGTGCCCTCGCCGATGGAATAGATCTCAGGGATACTGTTAATGTTCACGTTCACGCGCTTGAGGCCCGTCCAGGCGCGGTAGCGGGTGCCGCCGCTGCTGAAGTCCACCAGAACCCACCAGATATCGTTCCTGCTGTCCCAGGACTTGCCGAGCACCCGCACCGTCTGGGACTGCCAGGAGCTGTTGAAGAACGTACCGGGCTCGTCATAGCGGGTGCTGGGGCCGGAGCGCGTCGAAAGGCGCATCAGCAGCCGGGCCGTGACGCCGGAAGTGGTGGGATAGGAGGGATATGACGGATAAGACGGGTAAGACGGATAGGAGGGATTGGATGAAGAGCCGTACGACACGCACCAGCTCGGCACGAAGCCGCGGGCCTTCTTGCCGCCCACATTAGCTTCGATATAGGCCCAGCTGCTGTCGTAGCTGGCCAGGTAGGTGCAGCCCGCTCCGCTGTTCAGCCGGCCGAAAGAGGCGTGCTTCATGATCGGATCGTCCGTGATATCACAGGCCGAAGTGATCGTCGCGCTGCGGTACTCGAAATACATGGGCCGCAGGTTGTAATAGCCGGATTTCACGGTCATGTTCGCGGTATATTTCGTCTCGAAATACCCGATGCGGTAGTTGCCGGAGGCGGTCTCATAGCCCAGCAGCAGCCAGTTGCCCTCGTACCCGTACACACGGGCATGTCCGCCGCCGCCGTACTGCGCCTTGCCATTGCCCGCCCGCAGGTAATTGGTGCCCGGCCCCGTATAGAACTTGGGCGACTTGTTGAAGGTCGCAGTAAAGTAGGAACTGAAGTCCTCTGCGGACGCCGACACATACAGCGCGCCGAACAGGACGATCAGCAGGAGAAGGACGGACAGCTTTTTCATGGTAGACCCTCCTTAGCGTGTGATTTGCCGCAGAACAAAACCAAGAGCGGAGTATTGAGAGTGGAGATCACCAGCAAACCAAAACTCCTCTCTCAACTCTCCACATTCCACTCTGATCAGCCGACCTCGCTCCCCGGCGCGACATCGTCCGCCTGGTCGACGGTCAGCAGCCGCAGCGTGCCGGTACCTTCGTCCAGGGCGGAGAGCAGCATGCCCTGGGACAGTTCGCCCATCATCTTGCGGGGCTTCAGGTTGGAGAGCAGGATCAGCGTTTTGCCGATCAGTTTCTCAGGCTCGGTATAAGCTTTCGCGATTCCGGAGAAGACATTGCGCGTTTCTCCATTGCCCAGATCCAGGGTGAAGCGCAGCAGCTTTTCACTCTTCTGCACCTTCTCACAGGCCAGCACCTTCGCGGTGCGCAGCTGGATCTTCGCGAAATCGTCGATGGTGATCTCGCCGGCGGGCTGGGCTTCAGCCGCTTCCGGCTCGGCCTTCCTCGCTTCGGGCTTCTTTTCTTCCTTCTTCGGGGCAGGCGCGGCTTCCGCCTTTCCGCCGCTCAGGAGCTCCAGGTCCTTCTTGATGTCGATGCGCGGGAAGAGGGCGTCGCCCTTGTGCACCTTGATGCCGTCCGGCAGCCGGCCGAAGCAGTCCAGGCTCTCCCAGGTCTTGAGGGACTCGTCTGTCAGGCCCAGCTGTTCAAAGATGCGGGCGGGGGTCTTCGGCATGAAGGGGCCGACCAGCACGCCCACGAAGCGCACGCATTCCGCCAGGTTCAGCAGCACGTCGGTCAGGCGGGCCTTCTTTTCCGGATCCTTGCCCAGGATCCAGGGCTGGGTCAGGTCGATGTACTTGTTGCACTCGCCGATGACCTTCCAGATCTCGGTCAGCGCCTGGCTGAACTGCAGCTTGTCCATCTGCGCTTCCACCAGCGCGGGCAGCGCGGCGCAGTGGTCCTGCAGGGGCTTGTCTTCCCCGGCGACGAAACCGGCCGGATCCCAGGCGGGCAGTGTGCCGTCAAAATACTTCTCGATCATGGCCACCGTACGGCTGACCAGGTTGCCCAGGTCATTGGCCAGGTCGGCGTTCACTCGGGTCAGGAAGGACTCGTTGGTGTAGTTGCCGTCCGCGCCGAAGGGCATCTCGCGCATGAGGTAGTAGCGCAGGGCATCCACGCCGTAGCGCTCCACGATAGGGCCGGGATAGACGATGTTGCCCTTGGACTTGCTCATCTTATCGGTGCCGAACAGCAGCCAGCCGTGGCCGAACACCTGTTTGGGCAGGGGCAGCCCCAGGGCGTGGAGCATGATGGGCCAGTAGATGGTATGGAAGCGCACGATCTCCTTGCCCACCAGGTGTACGTCCGCGGGCCAGTACTTTTTGAACAGCCCGTCGTGATCCGTGCCGTAGCCCAGGGCGGTGATGTAGTTGGAAAGGGCGTCGATCCACACATACACGGTGTGCTTGGGGTCAAAGTCCACGGGGATGCCCCACTTGACGCTGGTGCGGCTGACGCACAGATCCTGCAGACCGGGCTTCAGGAAGTTGTTGATCATCTCATTGGCGCGGGCGGCCGGCTGGATGAACTCGGGATGGCTCTCGATGTACTCGATCATCCAGTCCTGGTATTTGCTCATGCGGAAGAAATAGCTCTCCTCCTTCATGGGCTGGCAGGGGCGGCCGCAGTCGGGGCAGACCTTCTCGCCGTCCTTGTCCTTGAGCTGGGTCGGGGTCCAGAAACTCTCGCAGGGGGTGCAGTACATGCCCTCGTATTCGGACTTGTAGATGTCGCCCTGGTCGTAGAACTGCCTGAAGATCTTCTGCACGATCTTCATGTGCCGGTCTTCCGTGGTGCGGATGAAGTCGTCGTACTCGATATCCATCAGCTTCCACAGTTCTTTGGTCTCGGCCACGATCTTGTCCACATACTTGATGGGGGTCACGCCCGCTTCGGCGGCCTTCTTTTCGATCTTCTGGCCGTGCTCGTCCGTACCGGTCAGGAAATAAGTATCATATCCCGTCAGCTTCTTGAACCGGGCCATGGTGTCCGCCGCGACGGTGGTGTAGGTATGCCCGATATGCATGTTGCCGCTGGGATAATAAATCGGCGTCGTGATATAAAAGGTCTTCTTGTCCTGCATGGTGATCAGCGTCCTTTCTGTGCCAGGCATCTATGATACAAAATTTGATACCGCCTGTGTTTAGCGGCTTCCACATACGAAAACCGCCTCTTCGCTTGATATTCTACATGATTTCAGAAAATTTGGCAAGATACGGAGTGTTTCATAAATGTAAAACAGCAGGCGGAACCTGCTGCAAAATCGAATCATTATTATGCCATTAATTGTCACTAGCCTTTTAGAGATAATTGTAATCTGGGTATCGTATTCTTATTATTGTTCATAGGATATTCTTTTTAGTGTTGTAAAACCAATGAGCATTTTCCATCTGCAATATGTAATGTGGCACCTGCCTTTAACTGAAGAGAAACTGTTTCTCCTTTCTTTAGTTCAGTTGATTTTACAGTATAACCGGCCGAATCAACAACCCTTATTGTTATCTTTGGATCACCAGTTAATCCACCTAGTGCTTTGTAATATGCTTTTAATGCATTTCCTTCATCTTCATCCATTAAATCTGTTAAACCACCTAAAGCATTAAGTGTATTTCCTAAATAATCCTCAACCTCAATACAAGTTATTTTGTAGTTTCCTTCAGGAATGTCTTCACCAATTTTATACGTTCCATTCGAAATAGTCTTATTATATTGTGTAAGATTTGACCTATTATTTGCTTTGTTTTTTTCAAATGCAGTACCGCAGTTACTACAAAACCGCCCAGAAACAAAGACACCACATATTGGACACTTTGACGTCGATATATCACTTGAAGCTTTGGAAAGCAAGAATTTAATGCTATTAATGTCGATCTGAATCTCAGTCGAGTTTAGTAGATTTATTTTATACTCAATGCCATTATTCTTTTCTGTTTGTAAAGCTCCTTCTTTAAATATTGTTTTTAGTGGTATAGTTGATTTGGTGCCATTGTTGTTCAAATTGAAAGTTGCTATGCCTTTTTTAATCTCAATATCAAAATCAATATCATTATCTGTATAGGGCAAGAATACTGTATCAAGCATCATACCATCAGTATAGACTCGTGAAAGACTCCAATTGCCTAAAAACACGTTTTCATCATAAGCAACTACTGTTTCAGGCAGGTCTCCTCCTCTTTTTTTATTGAATACCAGCTCTAATTCCTTCGAAGACAAATGTATTTGATCACCATCCAGTTTTATTGATAAATCTTTTGTGTCGCTTAGTCCGATTGAGCCATTACTATTACTGACCCAGTCATATGATCCTGTTTCTCCATTCACTATTATAAGCAGCTTACCATTCGACAATAGTGCAAGCCACCCAGTTACATTCTCTTCTGAAGCGCTATAATCTATACCCTTCTGTGTTATCTTAACAAGTTCCCATGTTCCGAGTGGATCATTACTTGCGTGCGCAAATATCGTCAAAACCACAAATATCACTATCATGACTACGCAGTAAGACTTTTTCATCAAATAAACCACCCTTGCTCTTAATACCTCATCAACCTATAAGACTTAGTTTATTATTTATGATAAATAGTAAACTCCAGATCATCTCCACCCCAAAAATCAGGTGTCACATGTACTTCAATCTCTTTCCAATTCTTGGGAACTTCATAAGCAATTTGTCCTTTCATCTTTTTGCCGGGGGCAATCGAACCATCCATTTGATTACTTACATTCATCGTTGCACCAAATGAGAAATCACATGTGTACCCATCACAATATACTCGAAAACTCATCACAGAACTAATATCAACTTCTTCACTTGCATTGTTTTCAATCAGAAGCTCAATTAGAATGAATGTATTACCCGATTCCGGCTTAGCAAATGACGATCCTTTTGTTTCTTTATAGCCAACTATTGTAACAGATGTTCCGTTCTGATCTGTCTTCTTTATTCCAATATCATCCTTTTTTGACACTTTAACAGCAATGGACGAACTCTTGTTTGATCCGTCAGTTGACGAGATATTGATTGTTGCGCTGCCAATACCAACGCCCGTAATGGCTCCATCTGTATTGACAGTTGCTACAGAACTGTCAGTGCTTTCATAAAGCAGTTTTGTTGACGAAGCATCTTTTGGCGATATATCAATACTCGGAGTAATAGTTTCACCCACACCGATTGTTACATTCTTGGTTTTTACATTTATAGCCGCGATTGGTGTATATACTACTACTTTACATGTCGCAGTTATTTCTGTTCCATCAGAAAGTTTGCTGGATGCAGTTATAATTGCTGTTCCGTTTTTTATACCCTTAATCGTTCCTTGCTGGCATGAAGCTATTTTGTCATCTGAAGATTTCCAAGCTATTTTTGAAGCTGTTAACCCTTCTGGAACGTCTACAACTTCAGCTTGATTTTTGTACGTCTTCCCCTTGATTAGACTAATCTCTGTACTCGTTAAAGAAATCTTTGTTTTTAGCCTGGCACGTTGTTCAGCTTTAATGCTTTCGATTGCTGATTCAAGTTCCTCATCAGTTGCATTTGAAAAATCAATATATACACCATCACTTGATATTTTGTTATCTGCTTGTCTGTTATTAGTTATTGTTGAAAATGAAAACCCATCCGCAAATGCAGTTATACTAATCATTATTAGAACAATCACTAAAGATAATGCTCGTTTCATAATATTTCCTCCCATGGTTTGTTGTTAGTACTTCACAGTACTGATTTCGGTTATTTTACCTATTCCGTGCCATAATGTCAATAGTACTTTTTTGGCTAAGCGCACGAAAGAGAGGTGGTTAGCGTGTTTTTCCGGAGGCTTCGGGACATGCGGGAAGACGCTGACCTCTCTCAGGAAAATGTGGCGCAAATCCTAGGCATTCGGCAGACTGTCTACAGCCGTTACGAACGTGGTTTCCAGACTATTCCGTTGGTTCATCTCATCCGCTTGGCGGATTATTATAAGGTATCACTAGACTACCTGACGGGACGAACAGACAAAACAGATCTGAGTTAAGACTGCTCACCCCCACTTTCTCCCAGCAGTAACATAAGTATATCACAATACTTGACCACTCATGTCTGCGAAAGCAGACAAACATATTTTGATTCAACAAACGGCTACTCAACGCCGTTTTTTGTTCGCAAAAAAATCAATTTCCCCTTATGAGGCATATGCCCACAATAAAATAAGGGGATTTCTTAGATTATGAAAGAATATGACTGCCGCATCACAGGGATTATTATTCGAAAACTGCGTATGCAAAAGGGGCTAACACAGGATGTACTGTCCGGCCTGGCTGGGATCGCCCGCAGCCACCTGGCGATGATCGAAGCCGGGAACAAGGACGCCGCCATGGACACCCTCTGGCGCATCGCCGACGCGCTGGCGCTTCGGTTAAGCGAGGTCATTCGGATGATTGAGGACTACCAGGATCATGACGCTTCACAAGCGTGACGCAGGACTGTTTTCCTGCACCGCTGTGCCCCGTCGCCAACCGCCGGGGCGCATCCTTCAACCATCGAATTGCTCTCCGGTGTCATGCTGAGCATCCGCGCAGCGGATCGCGAAGCATCTGTTCTGTTGTTCGACAGACATCGATTTAGGCTATATTCATATTCCCAACATGATGAATATATGCCGCAGAACAGATTCCTCGCCCGCCCCTCAAGCGTGGGAGGGGCGACTCGGAATGACAGCGGATGTTGTGTTGTCATTGTCAGATGAGCGTTTTGGAAGGATCGTTCCGTATCGCAACGCAGCTATGGAACGTATCAGGCATATACCGAACAGATCCTTAATTGCTCCGATAATTTTAACATAGCAATCATCATGAAACGACAGCCATGATCTATGAAATCAGCGCCAATTTCCCCTGTTCCACGTCTCTTTCGTCGATACATAAGTGATTTCGATGGAACCTTTTCCCATGTCCGACGTCTGTTTATATGTGCGGACGCGGAACGCACGATCCGATGCGGCTGTGCAGCTGCTTCCGCGCCGCCGCAACAAGCCGGCCGGATCATTTGACATCGGCCCTGCAACGTGGTAAAATATTTCGAGAAAACATGGGCGGTGCGCCGCCGTACAACACAAGAACGGTTGTTGGATTACAGATCGCGTCATATATGAAGGAGGTTCTCTACATGAAAAGACTGATGAGTATCCTGATGTGCCTGTGCATGCTGCTGCCTGTCATTCCGGTCATGGCTACCGGACTGTCGGACGTCATGTGCGTGTACAACTGCAAGGAGTGGGTTTCCCTGCGCGAATCGTGCGACAGCACTTCCAAGCGCCTGGCGAAGGTGCATCTGGGCGAGCTGGTGACCAACTGCAGCATGGCCTACGACGGCTTTATCCAGTGCGAGTTCAGCGGCAAAGTCGGCTACATCCAGAACAAATATCTGAAGGAAACCAACTTCACGATGTACGAGAGCTTTCCCGGCAACCAGATGGTCATCAACGTGTCCGAATATGCTTCCATGTGGGATATGCCTGACAGCAGCTCCTCCCGTGTTGTCAAGGTCCCGGTAGGCTCCATTGTCACCAGCTGCGTGCGCAACGGCGGCAAGTATACCTACTGCGAATACAAGAGCGGGAAAAAGGTCTATACCGGCTGGATCTCGAACTCCTACCTCAAGAAAGCGAATTATACCGCCAGTCAGCCCAACTCCAAAGTGACCCCGATAGAAGGCACGGACGTGAACGGCATTTCCATGACGGTCATCAACTGTGAGGACTGGGTCTCCCTGCGTGAAAAGGCTTCCACCTCCGCCTCCCGTCTGGCGAAGGTGCCGCTGGGCGCCCAGGTGGACAACTGCATCGAAATGTCCGACAGCTTCATTTACTGCTCTTACCGCGGCATTTACGGTTATATCCAGAGCCAGTACCTGTACGATCCGTATCACGTCGAGCCCGTAACCCCCGAACCCGAAGTCGATCCCGATCCCGAACCGGCCAGTCCGCAGATCAGCACCTTCAACACCCTGCCCCTGCTGCCGGACTTCGCGACCTTCCTGAAGACCGGCAAGCGGGTGCTGACGGAAACCTACGCCGGCTATACCATCGCCGTGCAGCGTGTAGACAACCAGTTTGAGGAAATGCTCGCCGTCTGCTACGATCTGACCAACAAGCCCCTGTGGCGGCTCTACGGCCAGAGCCTGTCGGAGATTTCCGACGTGACGCAGCTTGACGCGTTCGTCGCCGGTACCATCGAAGATCCCCAGCTCATCTGGTACATCAACGGCCTCGGCTTCTATTCCTACAGCTTCGGCCCCGTGCTCCAGCTGCGCTGGTTCCTGCCGAACGAGCTCGGTCTCAACATCACCGATTCCATCGCCCACGCCGAGGACTACGACGGCTCCTTCTACGTGGCCTTCAGCGACGTGCTGATGCACATCTCCGCCGACGGCCAGCTGCTGTGGCGCACCAGTTGCGAAAACAGCAGCCTCTTCTGGCCTGTCTCCATCGAGATCGGCGACACCGGCATCAGCGTGCTGTACGACAACCTGTTCGGCATCAACAACATGCACACGGAAGTCCGCTTCTCCACCGACGGCACGATGCAGTACATCACCCAGCGCGCCATCCCGAAGGAAGCATAATCAGCGCCGTTACGACAAGGGCTGCTGCATACTGGCAAAACAGCCCTCATCCGACCTCACTGCGTTCGGCCACCTTCCCCCGAAATCGGGGAAAGGCTATTTTGTACTTTTATCCGAATTGAAGAAATGCCTGAAGCATCAAATAGTCTGGAGCAAGTTCAATGAGAGCCTTCCCCCGAGCCCGGGGGAAGGTGGCACGCCAAAGGCGTGACGAATGAGGGCATTGCTTCCTTCTGCAACAGCCCCTTTTTGTGTTATGCAATTCAGGTCATCCCGCGTTCTGTTCGGGCAGCAACCGGAACAGGGGCGAATAGGCGCGGTAGATGACGCCGCCAGTCTCCGTCTCCACGCGGATCAGGTAATAGCCGGGCGCGGCGGGACTCCCATCCGCAAGCGAGCCGTCCCAGTACAGGCAGGTGCCCTCGGGCACCAGGTGCTGCGGGCGGCTCTGCTGTTCGTAGGCCAGGTAGCGCACCGTCTCGCCGCGGGCGTTCTGCACCGCCACGGTCAGCACGCAGGGGATGTCGTGGCGCACGGTCACCGGCATTTCCATGCCCGGTCCCAGCCGGAACACGGAGGAACACTCCACGCTCAGGGCGATATCGCCCGAAAGGGGAAGCACGCTGATCAGCCGGCTCTCGTGCAGCAGCGGGCGTTCCCCGTCCATGGAGAAGATCTGCACCATCAGGTAACCGGACACGTCCTCGTCCTCGTCGGCCAGGTGCAGGGTCAGCGCGCGTTCATAATATCCCGGCTCCAGGGCTTCCGGCTCGGCGAACTGCACCGCGTTGGGGAAATCCCAGCCTCCCTGCCGCAGATAGACCAGCTGGTAGGCGACGCGCATGGGGCCGCCCAGTTCAAAGGAGAAGCGGAGGCTGTTGGTCCTGCCCGCAAACACCGTGTCCTCGAACTCGATGTCCGTCAGCCCGGTCCCTTCCCCAGCCCCGCCGCAGGCGAACAGCACGAAGCCGTCGTCCCGCTCGGGGTACACCTGCGCCGTGGACACCGCGTAATGCCCGCGCAGCCACAGGAAGGCCTCCCGCAGGGTGATCTCGCCGTCTTCATCCCCGTCCGCGGGGAAGGATGCGCCGGGATCACAGCCCCGGGTCAGGATGGAGGTAAAATAGCCCGCCCCGTGGAGCGTGCCGGTATCCCCGGAGCGCCAGTACCAGCTATCCTCGCTGCCGCCGGCGCTGCACAGCACCTTGGTGTCTCCCGTCAGCGGCACCGCGTCCGGCCGGTCGCTCAGGCCCTTGCCGATGAACGCGCCGGAATGGCAGGCGTCCATCAGCAGCACATGGGTGCCCGGGATCATCGCCAGGATGCTCTCCAGCAGCTGGGGCGTGACCGTCTCCTCCGTATTGCCGTCCGAAAGCAGCAGCTCCGCCGTCAGGTTGCTCCTTGAGGGATTGTACAGCCCGTGAGTGCTAATATATATGAGGGAGATATCGTCTTCATCCGCCCCGGCGAAGGCCTGCTCCACCGCATCGGCAAAGGCGTCCACCGAGCCGATGGTGTCGCACTCCGTCCGGACCGCCGCGTAGCCCCGGGCGTCCCGCGCCAGCATTTCGGCCATCAGGCGCGCGTTTTCCTGGGCAGCCGGGGTCGTATCCTCCTGGCTGATAAACTGGTCGCAGGTCACGATCAGCGCGCGCAGGGTCGGGTTCGCTTTTTCCTCTGCCGCCGCGAAGGGCAGCCGCACAAGCAGGAACGCCTGCAGCATCAGAATCGCCAAAAGCCTGCTCACAGGCGTCCCCTCCCTCCGTCGGATTTTTACAGCAATTATACATTGTTTTGAATGGGATTGCAAATCGGCGGCCGGACGGAAACGGTGAATGGCAAAAAATGTGAGGGGCTATTGCACAAGGTCAGGTATAACAGACTGTCATTGCCGTGAACTTCTTCTTCCTGGCTCTTTCCATGTGCGCTCATATTCACTCCTGACAAATGGGCACTGCATAACAGTATCACATTCTGAGAATGATGGTGAAAAAACAGGGAACTTATGGTATAATTCCATGGACCGTCTGCAATCAATCGGGATCCGGAGCATGAAGCATGGCAAATCATGAAACGAAGGCGTATTATCATCTCCCTGGGCTGTTTGAGTTTTACGAGCTGTACCGGGCTTTTCTGCCGCTGTTCCGCAGCCGCAGGGAATATTTTTACGACTGGTGCGAAATCGGCTCCATCTACGGCGCGCCTGCCGATTGCCTCTGGGGCGGCGGCCGCGTGGGCTTCGGCGACGAGCGGCCGGAAGACGCGGCTGCGCTGACGCGGGAGTACGCGGTATCCGCGCGCCTCACCTTCAGCAATTCCCTGCTCAGGAAGGAGCATCTCTCCGACCCGAAGTGCAATGCCCTGTGCGCCCTGTTCGAGAAAAACGGGCCCGTCGAAAACGGCGTGATCATCGCCTCGGACCTGCTGTTGGAGCATATACGCAGCGCGTACCCCGGGTTGTATTTCGTATCGTCCACCACCAAGGTCCTGACGGACTTCAGCCAGTTCGAGCAGGAGCTGAACCGCCGGGAATTCCGCTATGTGGTGCCGGACTTCAGGCTGAACAAAGCGTTTGACAGGCTGAACGCCCTGCCTGACAGCCGGAAGCGGAAGGTGGAATTCCTCTGCAACGAATGCTGCTGGTATGCGTGCCCGGACCGGAAGTCCTGCTACGAGAACGTCAGCCGTAAAAACCTCGGGGAGGAATGCGCGGACCATGTCTGCGTTTCGCCGGACGCCGCAAAGGGCTACCGTTTTTCCGACGCCATGCAAAACCCGGGGTTCATCGGCATCGAGGACATCCGGAAGGTCTATCTGCCGAACGGCTTTTCCCATTTCAAGATCGAAGGACGCAGCCTGGGCAGCGCCGTCATCCTGGAATTCCTGCTGTATTACATGACGAAACCCGAGTGCCAGCTGAAGGTCCGGGAAGAGATCTATCTGGACAGCGCGCTCGATTTGTTCTGATCACCGCCATTACCGGATCCCGCTGAACAGTCGGAGCCGGGGCTCGATAAAGCCCCGGCTCCGTTTTTTGTGCTCATAAGCGCAGAACCACCCGCGCATGACTGACCTGCGCGCTTCAGGGAGAACCGATCATGCCTTGCGGCCGGAAAACATGCCGTGCAGGACCGTACCGACGGCGGAGCCGGACTGAGGCGCATAATCCTCTCCGCCGAGGATCAGCTTTTCCACCTTCAGGCTGTTCAACTGTTCCTTCGGCAGCTGATACGGATCGGCCGAAAGGATCACCATATCCGCGATCTTGCCGGTTTCCAGGGAGCCCCGCTCCTTCTCGTCGAAGGTCGTATAATACCCGTTATAGGTGCACATGCGGAGGGCCTGCTGCACGGTCACGGCTTCGGCGGGATTGCTGTGGTTGACCGCCTTATGCAGCCAGACGACGGGGTCCGGGTCCGTGCACGGCGCGTCGCTGCCGAAGGACACCACGCAGCCCGCTTCCATGAAGGACCGGACAGGGTTCAGCCGCGCGTTGCGCTCCGGCCCCAGGATGCTTTCCGTGTATTCCGGGGGCTCCTGCTTCCAGTTGTCAAAGGCGATCTGCATGGGCAGCTGGATGCCGTAATCCCTGCAGATCTTCATTCCCTCCGGCGTGGGCAGGCAGTCGTGGATGATCCCGTGCCGGTGGTCGTCCCGCGGATGATCGTCCAGTGCGGCTTTGATCGCCCGCGTGGCCTGGTCGAACGCCCTGTCGCCGATCGCGTGCATTTCGATCTGCAGCCCGGCCCTGTTGGCCGCCTTGCAGAACGCCGCGACCTTTTCGTCGGAATAGTAGAGGACGCCGTTTCCGCCGGTTTCATCCACGTAGGGCTCGTTCATGGAAGCGTCGTGGGAGCCGAAGCAGCCGTCCAGCGCGCACGCGAAACAGCCGCCGATCCGGGGGATCCCCCTGCCCGTCGCCGTCCGGATGTTCAGCGACTGCGGGAACACGCGGATCTGGAAGCCGCTCCCGACGCCTTTGGCGAACCATTTTTCAAGGCTGATGTCCATGTTCATGGGGAAGCCGACGCCGCTGACGGTATGGATCATGCCGATCCCCCTGGACGCCTGATAGTCCACTGATTTCTGCATGTTACTGATCAGGGCGGGGATCTGGATGGAGTTGGTGATATAGTCGGACACCTTGAAGAAGGCTTCCTGGTTCATTTCGCCCGTGTCCGGATGATAGCCGCGCAGCCCTTTTACCCTGCCGTCGATCAGCTTCAGCAGCGCGGTGTTGACGACGCAGGCGTGCCCGTCGTATTTGACCATGAATACCGGCTTGTCGTCGCAGACGGAATCGATCTCCTCCCGGCTGACCAGCCGCCGCTCCTTCACCGAATAGGGCGAAGCGCCGAAGGCGATCATCACCTTTTCCCGGCACCGCGGCCTGAACGCCCGGATGTTTTCCAGGATCTCACTGTTCGAAGCGCTCTCCATCACGTTCAGGCCTGCGTGGAACAGCGAGAACGAGGCGAAATGCTGATGCGTGTCGCAGAATGACGGGATCAGGGCCCTGCCGCCCAGGTCGACCGCGGGCGCAGCCGCGTACCGCTCCGGAAGCTCGTTCCCCACATATACGATCTGGCCCCGGTCCTCAACAAGAACCCTCGCCACTTCGTCGGTCCGGTTGACCGTCAGGACCGTTCCCTTATACACCTTCACAGCGATGCTCCTCCTTCCGCCGCCGGCGTCGGCCGGTTCCATTGTCAGGTTGTTTTTTAAATTGCAGTTCGCATGGATATCGTAACACAAACGGACGCTTTTTTCAATCATTCCCGGACGCGGAACAGCTGCCGGCCCTCACACCCTGCGTATCCCGCAAATGTGTTCGCTTCACGGACAGGAGTTGGCGGCGCTTTGAAGAATATAGACTGTACGCGTCCGGTCCAATAATACGAAGCGGACGCAGTCGTCACGAAAGCGGAAAGGAACAGCGAATTGAGCGGGCAGAACGTATTGGAGATCGCCAGCCGCCGGGAATTCAGGGAATGGCTCAGCCTGCACGCGGCGTCCGAAACCGGATGCTGGGTGGCGGTAAAGCGCGGCAGGCCGGCCGATCCGGAGGTGTTCTATTACCTGGACGCCGTTGAAGAAGCGCTGTGCTTCGGCTGGATCGACAGCATTCAGAAGCTGATCGGCGGCCGGCGGATGCAGCGGTTCACGCCCCGGCAGAAGAACAGCCCGTGGACGGAGCTGAACAAAGCGCGGGTGCGCAGGCTGGAAAAGCAGGGGCGGATGACCGACGCGGGCCGCGCCGTGCTGCCGGACATGGGCGCGCGGAGTTTCCGGATCGATCCGGAGATCGAAGCCGCCATGAAAGCGGCGCGGTGCTGGTCGAAATTCAACCGCTTTCCTCCCCTGTACCGGCGCGTGCGCGCTTACAACGTCTGGTTCTGCAAGAAACGGGCTCCCGAAATATACGCGAATGCGCTGGCGCACCTGATCGAAGAAACGAAGAAGGGCCGCATGTTCGGCGAATGGAACGACTACGGGAGGCTTTCAGACCAATGACCAAACCGCGACAAGCGCCGCGCTTCAGACATACGGACAGGCCCGGATTCCTGATGGGCTTCGTGGATTTTTTCACCGCCGGGCTGTTTTTCCTTTTCTACATGCCCCTCAGCGGCCTGCAGGACGAGCTGGACGCCGTCACGGGCAGGAAGACCATGCGTTACTGGAAGGCCTATCTGCTGGGCATTCCCACCCTGTTCATCTATCCGCTGGTATGGATGTCGCGCATTGCCGAAGAGCTGAAGGAGAAAGCGGTCGGCCTCGGCCTCCAGGGGCCCTATACTTCATGGCGGCATATGTTCGGGTGGAACACCCTCGGCCTGCCGCTGATGGGGCCCGCGGTGGCCACACAGCGTTTTTTCGACACCCTGAACCGGGTGGAAAGGGAACTGAACCGGACCGGCAGCGGCGGGCAGCCCGCAGAAACGAATGATCCTGTCAAATCGTCCCTGTAACGTCCATATTTTCCGATACTTTTTTCCCGATATCGTTGACGTATTGCGCCAGTCATGATAAAATCATGGTTGTTTTCCGAACATTCTGGTGAAACGGAGGGACGCTGCGATGGCAAAGAGCAGATTGGGGAAATACGCCTGGCTGATGCTGATCCTGCCCGGCGTTTTCTTTGTCACCGTTTTCATGCTGATCCCGCTGTTTTCCATCCTGCTGTCCACCTTCACCTCGGACAGCGCTTTTTCCCTGAATAATTACGGCAAGCTGATGCAGAGCGTATACTTCCAGCAGGTGTTCGGCCGCAGCGTACGGCTGAGCCTGCTGAGCACGGCTTTGTGCGCCCTGCTTGGGTTCCCCTGCGCGTATTACATCAGCCGTTACTCGCGGAACAAGGGGATGATGATGGCCCTGGCGGTGTTCCCCATGTTCACCAGCCCGGTCATCCGCTCCTTCAGCTGGATGGTCATCCTGGGCAGGAAGGGCATCGTGAACCAGTTCCTGGTGAATATCGGCCTGTTCGCGCGGCCCCAGACCCTGCTGTACAACGAGTTTTCCATGACGGTCGGCTTCGTGCAGCTGTTTCTCCCGCAGATGATCCTCTCTCTTCTGGGCGTGATGGACTCGATCCCCGAGGACCTGACCGAGGCGGCGGGCAGCCTGGGCGCCACCCGCTTCGTTGCCTTCCTGCGCATCGTGTTCCCGCTGAGCGTGTCCGGCCTGGTGACGGGGGCGGTGCTGGTGTTCACCGGCTGCATGACCGCCTACACCACGCCGCAGCTCCTGGGCGCCACCGATACCCAGGTGCTCTCCACCATGGTATACCAGTACGCGATGAGCCTCAGGGACTGGGTGCAGGCGTCCGCCGTGGCCATGGTGATGATCGTGGTGACGATGCTGGTCTCCGGCGTGTTCAACCGCCTGAGCCGGAAGATCAACCCCATGGCCGCTTAAGATTAGTCGAAACGCAAAGGAGGCTGACGGAATGGCACTGCTGGAGCTGAGGAATATCACCGCCGGATATGACAAGAACATCATCCTGCGGGATTTCAATCTGCAGGTGGAGCGGGGGCAGTTCGTCAGCCTGCTGGGCTCCTCCGGCTGCGGAAAGACCACCACCCTCCGCCTGATCGCCGGCTTCTCGGAGCCCAACGAAGGCAGCATCTTCTTCGACGGCAGGGACATCACCCACGTGCCGCTGCACAAGCGCAACTTCGGCTTCGTGTTCCAGAGCTACGCCCTTTTCCCCCACATGACGGTGTTCGACAACGTGGCCTTCGGCCTGAAAATGCGCAAGGTCCCCAAGGCGGAGACGCAGCAGCGCGTGACGGAGATGCTGGAGCTGGTGGACCTCAAGGGCTTCGAAAAGCGCTATCCCCGGGAAATGAGCGGCGGCCAGCGTCAGCGCGTGGCCCTGGCCCGGGCCATGGTCATCCGGCCGGACCTGATGCTGTTCGACGAGCCGCTGTCCAACCTGGACGCCAAGCTGCGGGTCAAAATGCGCGTGGAGATCCGCCGCATCCAGCAGGAACTGGGCTTCACCGCCATCTACGTCACCCATGACCAGGAAGAGTGCTTCGCCATCTCCGACCAGGTCGCCATCATGAACAATGGCGTCATCGAGCAGATGGACTCGCCCGCCCACATTTTCAACAGCCCGAAAACGGAATTCATCGCCCGCTTCGTGGGCTTTGAGAACTTCTTTGACCTGACCCGCAGGGACGGCTCGCTGACCACGGACAATGGCCTCGCCCTCCGTGTCGCCAGGGACCTGCCGGGCGAATGCTTCCGCGCCTGCATCCGCCCGGAAGACGTGACCCTGCGCCCCGCGGGCGAAACCGGGGAAAATACCCTGCCGGGCGAAGTGCTGGTGACCACCTTCCTCGGCCGGAACGTGCAGTACAACGTGCGCACCGCCATCGGCGAATTCGTCATCAAGGCGGAGCAGGGCAATGTTTATTCCATCGGCTCACAGGTGACCCTGGAGCTGAGTGAGAATAAAATCATCCTCATTGAACCCCAAACAACCTGATTTAGGAGGAATCCCCATGAAGAAAATCGCCGCTATGATCCTCGCGCTGGCGCTGGTCCTGTCCGTCGCCGGCATGGCCGCTGCCGAAGACAAGCCCTTTGCCGGCCAGACCCTGACCATCAGCACCTTCGCCTTCAACGCCGAGCTGCTACAGAAGAACATCTACGATCCTTTCATGGCGCTGACCGGCTGCACCATCGTGGCTGACGGCGCTTCCAACGCTGTGCGCGTGACCAAGCTCGCGGAAGCCCCCGAAGGGGATTACGACGTGGTCATCATCGGCGACATGTTTGTCAAGCAGCTCATGGCCGCCGGCAAGATCGATAAGCTGGACGCCTCCAAGCTGACCAACCTGAGCGCGCTGTACGACAACGCCAAGGCCCCCATGGGCGAAGGCTACGGCCCCGCCTACACCTTCAACCGCCTGGGCATCGTGTACGATCCTGACACCTGCCCCGTGGAGATCAAGGCCTTCGCCGACCTGTGGAACCCCGAGCTCAAGGATTACATCGCCATCCCCGCCATCACCAACACCTCCGGCCCCCTGTTCTACTACGGCGTTGCCGCCGCCTTCGGCCTGGAGCCCGGCAAGGACGACGCAGCCATCTTCGCCAAGTTGGCTGAACTGAAGCCCAACGTGAAGAGCACCTATACCTCCGCCAACAACACCATCACCATGCTGAACCAGGGCGAAGTCTGCGCGGCCGTGCTGCTGGACTATTCCTACACCACCGCCAAGAGCGCCAACCCCAAGTACGTGTGGGTGAACCCCGCCGAGGGCATGTACGGCGGCTACAACATGCTGAACATCGTCACCGGCAGCAAGAACAAGGAACTGGCTGAGCAGTTCATCGACTTCTATCTGAGCTACGACGTGCAGCTCGCCGAGGCCATGGACGGCGTGGACAGCCCCGTGCGCACCGACATCGAGCTGGACGCGGAGCACGCCATGAACTTCACCTACGGCGACATGGTGAACCAGCTGGTCCTGCCTGACTGGGACTTCGTGACCGAAAACCTGGCCGGCTGGACCGAGCAGTGGAACGAGACCTTCAGCGTGAAGTAATCCCACTCAGACCAATATAACAGATCCGGGGAAGACCGCTTGCGCGGTTCTCCCCGGACGCTGACCGGAAAACTATTGAGTATAAGCAAGGCCGGAAAGGAGATCGCGCCCATGAAAGGAAAACATCATATCGCCCTGGGTCTGATCACGTTTCTGGTCTATGTGTTCCTGATCGGCCCGCTGCTCATCATCATGGCAGCGTCCTTCGGGGAACAGAACGCCCTGGTATTCCCCGGTCAGGGCTTCACGCTCAAATGGTACGCCCAGGTGTTCCGTATGAGCTCCTTCATCCGGGCGGCGGTGCTCTCCCTGGAGATCGCCTTCGCCGCCACGGGCATCGCCCTGCTGCTGGGCGTGCCCGCAGCGTACGCCATCAACCGGTATAAGATCCCGGGCAAGAACGCCATCAAGACCCTGTTTCTTTCCCCCGTGCTGATCCCCTGCATCGTGCTGGGCTTCATCATGCTCCGGTACATCGTGAACCAGTGGAACCTTTCCGTGATCCCCAGCCTGCTCATCGGCCACACACTGCTGTCGGTGCCGTACGTGATGCGGGTGGTCACGTCTTCCCTGGCCAATTTCGATTTTGCCATGGAGGAGGCCGCGGGCAGCCTGGGCGCGCCGAAGGGCTACGCCTTCTTCCACATCGTGCTGCCCAACATCAAAAGCGGCATCGCCTCCGCCTGCGTGATGGCTGTGATCAACTCCTTCAACAACGTGTCCCTCTCGACCTTCCTGACGGCGCCGGGCGTCAATATGCTGCCCATTGAGATCATGGGATACGTGGAATACCACTTCGACCCCACCATCGCGGCCCTGGCCACAGTCATGATGCTGGCCACCCTGGGCGTGATGCTGCTGATCGAAAAGACCCTGGGCCTGCAGACCGTCGTTTAATCCGTATCACAAGTTGACCATCAGCGCCTTTGCCTTGCGGACAAAGGCTTTTTTAACAGGCTTTCATCCGCGGAGGATACTGTTGTCCCGCAGTTCCGCGCCTTCCTGGGCCACAACACGCGCGGCCACCCGGTTGGCGAAGGCCGCGGAATCAGCCAGGTTCCATCCCCTGGAAAGGCCCAGCAGCACCGCGCCTGCATGCGCGTCTCCCGCGCCGATGGTATCCGCCACCGTAACGTCCGGAACGCCAGGCACGTGCAGCGCCTGACGCCCCGGCTCCGCTACCAGGGCGCCGTCCGCGCCCAAGGTCACGATCACGGCGCTGCCCGCAGCCTCCGTCAGCGCCGATACAGCCGCTTCCAGGCTGCCGGCATGGGACAGCTGCAGCGCCTCGGCGCGGTTCAGGTGCAGGATGGGATGGAGCGCCAGGATGCGGCGGGTCCGCTCCGGCGGCACGCGCAGCCCCCGGGGACCCGGAGCATAGAGCACGGTGCCGGTTTTCGCGTTTTCCAGCCAGGCAGCAAGCTCTCCGCCGGTCTTTTCCTCCACTTCGAGACCGCAGACGTAGGTATAGCTGAACTCCCTGTGAGCGCAGGGCAGCATCCATTCCGGCGAAAAAGTGTATTCCGCGCCGTGGATGGACATGAAGGTACGCTCGCCGTCCTGCTCCACCAGGCAGTAGCAGCAGCCGTTTTCTTCCTCCGGCAGGCGCACGGGCCGCGCCCAGGGCCGGCTCTCCAGGGCGGAGAGCACCCATGGGCCGAACACACCTTTCAGGCCCACCGGCGTCACGAAGGTCACGTCCGCCCCGCCGCGGCCCAGGATATTGGCGACGTTGCAGGCGCAGCCGCCCAGGCGGAACTGCTGCGACATGGGATGCAGGTTTTCCTCTCTCACGGGCAGATGCTCCACCCGGATGACGACGTCCACACAGGTGGAGCCGATCACCAGAACGTTTTTGCGCATACGCTGTCCCATCCTCTCCGGAATATAGGGAAACGCTGATTAAATGAGGCGGTTATATGGCGCATGGATGATTTGGTATGATGAAGCCGTATGAAGCGAGGCGTAGCAGCGCTACGTTGAGCGGAATGAGGCAATATCAGACCGAATCAGACTTGTGCCAGATAT
>JBGUIY010000148.1:0-3340 GCA_045113475.1 Christensenellales bacterium
CGCGCTGTCCACAGGCTCAAAGGCTGCATAAGGTTTTGCAATACTCTGGAGCGTTTCCAGCCTTTGCAGCTTTTGAAAAACCACATCCCGCGGAGCCGGAAAGACGGATGTTTTCTGTACAATCATTTATGCTTCCCTTGCGTACTGTTTCCGGATCGCGTCCCATCCCGGCATCTGCGCTTTCAACGACCGCCAGTTGGGCATGGGGAATTCCGGTTTGCGGGTAAGCACTTTCTCGAAGCCCTCGTCCAGCATTTCCATCTCCTCAAAGGCGTTCCGGCAATGCTCACAAGCGATGAGGTCCCCGGCGGTTTTCCACTTGGCCATGCCGAAGTACAGGAACTGCATGATCGTGCCTTTGATCCCGGGCGCATAGTATTGATCGTCACCCTTCGGAAAAATCGGAATTCCCTGCGCCTTCAGCATGGTGTACGCCTCCCGCGAGGCCATGCGCATGAGTTCCCGCTGCTTCCCTGTGGAGCCCGTCAGATCCCCATTGCAGGCATAGGCCAGATAGCAGATGGGGAGCACCGCCGCCAGATGACAGATGAGATAGGCTTCCATATCAGGCTGCCAGCGGAGCTTGTATCCGCTGCCGCTGAACATTGTCTCCAGCTTCGTCTTTGTATCGCTGTCCGGCAGACTGTGCAGCCCGCCGAGATCCATGGCGCCAACGCCGGCCCGTTCGCAGATCAGCATGCCCTTTTCATGATCCCGTTTGCCTGCGGTGGCCTGGAAACCGAACAGAACCTGTTTCCCGCACACAGTGTGATCCAGGATTTCACGCTGCATCGCGGCTGGGCTCATGTTGTTGCCCACCAGCACAACGATCGGGGAATGAATGGCCGCCAGCGGTTCAAGAATCGCCCGCATTTTGTTGTATGGCATAACGGCAAACACGGCGTCATAGGTGTCGTCTTCTTCCGTGCCGCCGATCACCCTCGGGTGATCCAGGGTGGTCTTCCGCTGGAGATGATGGCGGATCTTCAATCCATTCTGCTGAAGCTGCTCTTTCCACTGACCGCGAGCCAGCAGCGTTACATCATTTCCAGCCACGCAAAGAACGTGTGCCAGATAACAGCCGATCACGCCGGAACCGTAAACCAACACTTTCATCTTCGTTTCTCCCCCTGTGCTGTCCGCGCCGGCCAGAGAACAAGCGAGACCTCGGTCTCATACCGGCGTCTCCATAAACTCATCAATCGCTTTCAGCACGGGAGCCGTGTATCGCTCCCCGCCAAAGAGCCACTGTTCGTGCTGCATATCAAATTCACGGATCTCCGGATCGCGGAAATACTTTCTGTAGCGTTTCAGATACTTTTCGCCCATCTTATTGGCGTAGATGAAGTGCACCTCTGTGCCCTCCACGTGGATATCGTCTCTCAGGTACGTGAGAAGGTCGGAGTAATACTCGTTTCGGATGGATTCGGGCTTGAATTTGGAAAAGCAGCCCATGAACCGATCCGCCGTTTCATCGCTCATCTCAAAGAACGACTTGAGCTTTTCCCTGGTCTTTGCCTGTTTCTTTTCGCTGCCAGTGAAGCTGGTCAGCAGCGGCACGACGAGCTTTGACTGCAGCCACGCGCTGAACTTTCCGCTCTGGTCGAGGTCGGGGCTGCCAAAGATGCCGTGATCAATATGCACCTTCTGCCGCATGATCAGCTGCCCCACAAAAGTGCTGCCCAGGGAGGAGCCGAGCGCCCCGTCCAGCCTTCCGCCGAAGCGCTCCTGAATATACTCCTCGATCCTCTCCGTCACCGTGATCATATCCGGGAAGACTGCGCCACTTCCGTCAAAGCCGTCGTAGTTGACGCAGATCAGGTGATACTTTTTCCCAAGCCTGTCCAGTACTGTGGCGAAATTCGTCTGATAATCGCAGGCGGTACCCGGAAGGAGCATTAGTGTCTTGCCTGACAGATTGCCCATCTCATCAAACTGCATGGTTTATTTCTCCTTTGCCTTTTTCATCGTGGCCAGCAGTCCGCCGAACATCCACAGGTTTCCGATGCTGATCCAGCCTGCTGTCAGGGCGTTGCGAAGCGGCGTTTCGGGGAAAAGCTTCAGCAGCATGGTCAGCGCCATGCCCACTGCCGGACAGAAGATCCAGCACCACCTCGGATAAGGCGTCAAACTTTTTGAAAAGGCGGCAATATGCGCGATCTGATGCACCAGCCAGAAGATGAAGAACAGGATCATACCGGGCAGCAGGAAGTACAGGCCGAACCGGACGGAGGCATCCAATGCCGTCTCAAAGCTGGCCACCATCATGTACTTGTAGAAGAACACACAGGCCAGGCAGGGAACGTGTACGCCGCAGCCGCCGAAGGCAAGTACGCCCAGAATGCCGCTGCGGTACAGGTGGGCAAGGCGTGAGGAATAAGGCGCGATCAGCCGATACACGGCGAAATAGCACAGCGCTTCCAGCGGGATCCCGATCAGCCCCAGCAGCGAGGACCAGAAGATCCGGCCGTCGGACAGGTTCAGATAGGCGGAAAGAAAGCCCTCCAGGCCTTGCTTTGCCGCGTCATGCATCCCCCAGCCCAGCAGCATGTCGCCTACCAGGACCATCAGGGCAGCAGCGATGCCGATCTTCATCAGATGGGCGATTCTGGGCCAGTCCAGTTCCTTATTCATTCGATGTCTCCTCCTTCATCAGCCGCACCATCAGATCCCATCCCTCTTTGGCCTCTTTCACGATCGGGAAGACGGGATAGCAGTGGAACATCCCTTCGCCGACGATCATTTGATAATTCACACCGTATTTCTTCATGGCTGCCTCAAAGGACGGCGCGCAGGCATACAGCGTCTCGTCAGAACCGTAGATGAAGGTCACCCGGGGGCAGCCCGTAAAATCGCCCCGCTGCAGCCAGATCATGTAGTCCGGCACGCTGTTGTCCCCGTGGCGCATGACCTCCACAGCGGTTTTCATGTACTGAGCCGGGATGGCCACATCCTTTTTGTCCAGTTCAACCATCCTCTGCCACTCTTCTTCGGTATCCACACAGGTCCCCGGTGAGAGGGCCATGATATAGCCCGGCATCGGCGTATCCCCGTGTCCGTCATTGATGTATGGCACCATACCCAGCGCCAGATTCCCGCCTGACGATGTGCCCAGAACGGAAATACGCTCCGGGGCGTAATCCCTGAGCATCACTTTATAGGTCTCATGGATCATCTCATAGGCTTTGGTCAGCGGATAATCCGTGCACAGCGGATAGTAGGGGATGAACAGATCAAGTCCCGTTTCCTTCGCAAACCGCAGCGCCTTTTTGACGGAGGCCGGCCTCGGCGCGCTGATCATACCGCCGCCGATCAGGAAGAGATTCGCCCTGTTCGTATG
>JBGUIY010000149.1:0-3702 GCA_045113475.1 Christensenellales bacterium
CGCCTGTATCAGCGCCTGCAGCAGCCCCTGACCGGCCTCCCGGCCCAGATCCTCCCATCCACCAGTCCCCTGAACGCCGCATGGAGCCTGGAACGGCTGGCGGAAGCGTGGGGGAAAGCGCTGAAGACAGAGTGAAGAGTGGAGGTAGGAGAGTGGAGTTTTGGCTTCGATTGCCATTATCAGATAAGCACGAAATAAATCTCCACTCTCCACTCTCCAAATTCCACTCTTTCAATAGATTCAATCCCGAAAAACTGATTATGAGGTGTCATTATGCAGTCATTGATTCCTGATCTTTCCAAGGAAGTGCGTGAAGCGCTGGAAGCGGGCAGGCCTGTGGTCGCCCTCGAATCCACTATCATTTCCCACGGTATGCCGTATCCGCAGAACGTTGAAACGGCGCGGCGCGTGGAGCAGACCATCCGCGACGAAGGCGCGACGCCCGCGACCATCGCCGTGCTGGGCGGGCGCATGAAGGCCGGCCTCAGCGACGACGAGCTGGAGTACCTGGGCAAGGCCGGCCAGAAGGTCACCAAAGCTTCCCGCCGAGATCTGCCGGTGCTGATCGCCCGGGGCATGGACGGCGCGACCACCGTCACGACGACCATGATGATCGCCCACCGCGCGGGCATCAAAGTGTTTGCCACCGGCGGCATCGGCGGCGTGCACCGCGGCGCGGAAACGACCATGGATATCTCCGCCGACCTGGAGGAGCTGGCGCATACGCCGGTCATGGTGGTCTGCGCAGGCGCGAAATCCATCCTGGATCTCGGCCTGACCCTGGAATACCTGGAGACGAAGGGTGTGCCCGTGCTGGGCTACGGCACCAGCGAGCTCCCCGCCTTCTATACGCGCAAGAGCGGCTTCTCCGTGGATTACCGCGTGGACAGCCCCGAGGAGCTGGCGGCGATCTTCCGTAGCCAGCGCCAGCTGGGCATCGAGGGCGGCATGCTGGTCACGAACCCCGTTCCGGAACAGTATTCCATGGATCCCGACGTGATCAACAAGGCCATCGACCAGGCGGTCGCTGAAGCGAACGCCCAGGGCATCCACGGCAAGGCCATCACACCCTTCCTGCTGGCTCGCATCAAGGACCTGACCGGCGGCGACAGCCTGGACAGCAACATCCAGCTGGTGCTGAACAACGCGCGCCTGGCGGCGAAGGTGGCAAAGGCGCTCTGACGCAAGATTGAAGAGTGGAATGTGGAGAGTGGAGATCATTCTGCTGACTGCCCGTATCCCGGACAGTGGGCAGCCCAAACTCCACTCTCCACTCTCCAAACTCCACTCTTGATTTACTTTTCTTTCAGCTGTCAGGAATAAACGCTCATCTCCAGATACAGCTTTCCCTTCTTGCTGACGCCCACCTCGCCTTCGTATCTGGAACGGCCATAGCCGCGGACGGAGAGGACCTGGCCGGGCTTCAGCAGCTGATCGGGCTTAGTGACGGGGCTGTCATCCACTTGGACTTTGCCCTGGCGGATCAGCTCCAGCATATCGCCCCGGGAGAGGCGGTACAGGTGCGCGGCGACGGCGTCCACCCGCGGGGAAGCGGCCTGGATCCTGACCGGGGTCCGTTTCCGCAGGGCCGCGGCGGGGGGCGGAACGGGCTCGCAGTCCGTGTCCGTACGGCCGACCCGGGTCAGGGCGGCGCAGAGCATGTCCGCCATGGCACTGACGCAGAAGACGTAGGCCGCGCCGTCCAGGAGCACGATGTCGCCCACCAGTTCCCGCTCGATCCCTGTGCCCATGACGGTGCCGAGAACGGCGCGGTGCTCCAGCGCTTCGCCGTAGCGGTCGCTGCGGCGGGTGACCTTCAGGCAGGTGATGGGAAAATCGCCGGGCTCCGGCGCTTCCGAGCCGACGCCCAGCATCCGGCGCTCGCAGTCCTCCGCGCCGCCGAACAACAGATATTCCGCCTGCGCCCTGCGCGCGGCGATCTCCGCTTCCTTCTGCTCGCTCAGGTTCAGGAAACGGCTGAAGAGCGGCTGGCGGCGTCCGGCTGCTCTTTCGCATAATTCGTCCAAATGCTGCTGCATAAAACACTCCTGAAAGGATGGATGGCGCATGTCTGACCGTCTGCCGCCCGCGGTGATCGGGCTGGTCGCCCATGTGGACGCGGGCAAGACGACGCTCTCGGAAGAGCTGATGTTCCGCTCCGGCGCGCTCAGGCGCAAGGGCCGGGTGGATCACGGCGACGCCTTCCTGGATACGGACGTCCAGGAGAAGGAGCGCGGTATAACCATATTCTCCAAGCAGGCGCGCATCTCCTTCAACGGCCGCCCGCTGATCCTGCTGGATACGCCCGGCCATGTGGACTTTTCCGGCGAGACCGAGCGGGCTATCGGTGTGATGGACGCGGCAGTCATGGTCATCAGCGCGGCGGACGGGGTGCAGAGCCATACCCGCACGCTGTGGAAGCTGCTGGACCGGGCGGGCGTGCCGGTGTTCTTTTTCGTCAATAAGATGGACCAGCCCGGCGCGGACAAAGCGCTGCTAATGGGGAAACTGCGCGCGCAGCTCAGCGCGGGCTGCGTGGACCTGTCCGATCCCGCGTCTGCGGAGGATATCGCCCTGACGGATGAACAGGCGCTGGAGGAGCAGCTGTCGGAGGGAAGCATCCGTCCGGAGACCGTCAGCCGCCTGGTGGGACAGCGGAAGGTGTTTCCGGTCTATTTCGGCGCCGCGCTGCGCGGGGAAGGCGTGGAGGCGCTGCTGGAGGGAGTCTGCCGCCTGCTGCCTGTGCGCAGATATCAGAAAGCCTTCGCGGGGCGCGTGTACAAGATCGCCCGGGATCCATCGGGGGCGCGGCTCACTTTCATCCGCGTGACCGGCGGATGCCTGCGCGTGCGGGATCAGCTGCCCGGCGAGAACGGCGAGCCGGGAGAGAAGATCAGCCAGATCCGCCTGTACAGCGGCGCGAAATTCGAACCCGCGGACGAAGCGCCAGCCGGCGAGCTGGCGGCACTGCTGGGCCCTGCCCGCACGTCGGCGGGCCAGACCTGGGGCGAGGGGGAGAGCGCTGCGGCGCCGGCCATGACGCCGGTGCTGCGCTATCGCGTGCGCCTTGCCCCCGGCACGGACGAGCAGCGGGCCCTCCGGTGCTTCCGGGAGCTGGAGGAGGAGGATCCGGAGCTTCAGGTCACCTGGATCGGCCAGCTCCGGCGCATCCAGGTGGGCATCATGGGCGAGGTGCAGCTGGAGATCCTGGCGCGCCGGCTGCGGGACCGCTACCAGCTGGAGGTGGAATTTGTCGAGGGCGGGGTGCTCTATCGGGAGACGATCGCCGCCCCGGTGGAAGGCGCAGGCCATTACGAGCCGCTGCGCCATTATGCGGAGGTCCATCTCCGCCTGGAGCCGGGCCCGCGGGGGAGCGGCGTTACAGCGTCCAGCGAGTGCCCGCTGGACGATCTGGCCCTGAACTGGCAGCGGCTGATCCTGACCCACGTGCTGGAGCGTGTGCATACCGGCGTGCTGGTGGGCGCGCCGCTGACAGATGTCCGTGTGGTGCTGACCGCCGGCCGCGCGCACCTCAAGCATACGGAGGGCGGCGATTTCCGCCAGGCTACTTACCGCGCCATCCGCCAGGGCCTGATGCAGGCGCAGAATGTCCTGCTGGAGCCCTGGTACCATATCCGCCTGGAGGTGCCCAACGATTGCGTAGGCCGCGCGCTGAACGACGTCAACCAGATGGGCGGCGCG
>JBGUIY010000150.1:0-6383 GCA_045113475.1 Christensenellales bacterium
ACGCCAACGAGCGCCGCCCGGTCACGCCGGAATACGCGGACGAGGCACAGCTGCTAGCCGCGATGCGCTATTTGCTGGAGCGCACGCTGGACCTGCCCTTCGGCAGCCTGACCATCATCCGTGCGGAGACCCTGCAGGCCGTCCTGGACCAGGCGGCGGATATCGCCCGCGCTGCGAAACAGAATGCCGGAGAAGGGTCCGAAGGCAGCCAGATCAGCCTCTTCTGACCGGATCATAACGGCTTTTCCCCGAATCACAGAAAGGATCTTTGCTTTTCATGGAGCGACAGTCGCGCTTTGCTTTTTCGCCGCTGAGCAGCATGTCTGTGCTGTTCAATTTTCTGTTCAGCATGCTCACCAGCAGCCTGCTGCTGGACAACCCGCTGATCGGCGGCGGAATGTACCTTCTGGGCCGGACGGTGACGGTATACGGGCGGTGGCTGCATCCGCTGCACTTCTATCAGCTGAGCAGGCGCCGCAAGCGCATCGCCCTCGGCATCCTGCTGACGGTGTTCGTCAGCGCGACGCTGCTCTCCTCCGCGTTCCCGGTGCGCATCGATTCAACGGTGTTCTGGCTGATCGTCACCATCACCTTCCTGGGCACCATCCGCCCGCTGGTCACGCAGGCCATGATCGAACGCTTTACCGCCCGCGGGCTCAGGCCGTTCAAGGCCTTCGTCCGGCTGGTGTTCGTGCAGCTGGCCCTGCTGATCCTGCCCACGATGCTCATCTTCCTGACCGTGCTGCCGCCCCAGAGCTGGATGCTGCTGGTGGGGTATCTGGTGGGCACCGCCTGGGAGGCGATGGAGCTCTGGCGCGCCAGGTATTACCGCTCCGACCCCGAAAACGCCGATGCGGACGAGGTCCGGGCGCTGATCAATGCCCACGCGTGGAAGACCTTCTGCAATCTGCTGTTCGTCGTGACGGCCGCTGTACAGGCGACGCTGATCATGGCCTATACCTTTATCAGCTGCACGGCGGGAGAGATGCTGCTGTGCATCGGCGTCGCGGTGGTGGGCACCAGCGTCGCCTATTTCCTGACCAGCCTGCTGCTCAAGCTTGTGGGCGCCAGGAAGCGCGATCCCTCCAATGTACTGTTCCTGGGCATCGTGCTTTGGATCGCGGGACTGACCCTGTTCTCCAATAACATCCTCCGCCAGTCGCTGGTCAGCGCTTACCTGTCGCTGGCCCTGTCCACCATGGGCATCGGCGTGTGCGTGCGCGTGCTGATCTATATGGAGCACGTCATTCGCAACGTGGCTGCTTTTTCCCTGGGCAGCGAGCCGACGCAGGCCTATGACCGCTTCCTGCGCTTCGAGGTCGATTTCGCGTCCCTGGCCGGGCAGCTGATCGCCCTCCTGGGCATTGCGCTGTTCTGCTTTTTCAATAAAGACAGCTTCCCGAACACGCTGGACGAGCTTGCCGCGGGCATCCGCCCGCTGATGCTGGTGCCGGCAATGCTGCTGGCTTTCGCCGCGCTGGTCTGTGCCCTCCTTTTCCCCATGACCAAGCAGCATATGCAGAAGCTGGACCGTTATATCACGCTGGAAAACCAGGGCGACGATAACCCGGCCCTGCGCGCGCAGCTTGAGGGCGTCATCGTGCGGCGCTCCCTGAAGCATTACGGGGTCAAGCTGATCATGCTGGTGCTGCGCCCCTTCCTTTTCCACCGCATCCGCGGCAAGGAAAACGTGCCGAACGACCCCGAGCGTTCGATGGTGTTTGTGTGCAATCACGGCGAGATCTACGGCCCCATCGTCACGAATCTTTACGTGCCCTTCTCTTTCCGGCCCTGGGTCATCAGCGAAATGATGGATGTGAACGCCATCGCCGAGCGCTGCGCCGAGGGCACCTTCAAGCTGTGGAAATGGATGCCGGACAGATGGCGGCTGCCGATCGCCAAGGCCGTCGCGCCGTTCATGGCGTGGGTCATGCGCTCGGTGGACGCGATCCCGGTCTACTACCAGGAGCCGGCCAAGCTGCGCCAGACCTTCCGCGAGAGCATCAGCGCCATGGAGGCGGGCGACAATATCCTGCTGTTCCCCGAAAACTCCGACGATACGCCGGACCATCATTATAAACTGTCGGGCGTCAGCCACTTCTTTACCGGATTTACGATGCTGGGCCCGATGTACTACAGGAAGACCGGCAAGCGCGCGATCTTCGTGCCCATCTATGCGGACAAGAAGCGGCGCGTCCTGACCTTCGGCGTTCCGACCGAGTATGATCCGGACAACGATCCCGAAGCGGAACGCGACCGCCTGTGCGAATACCTGCGCGGCGAGATGCTGAAATCCGCTGGAAACGGGGATGAAGAATGAGCTGCGGCGATAGAACGAAAGCGCTGATCTGGCTGAGCATGTCCGAGAGCCTGACGCCGCGGGGAAGACGCCTCCTGCTGGAGGAGTACGGCTGCCCCGAACGCGCCCTGCGGGAGTTCGGACACTCCGCGCGGACTTTGACAGGCGATAAAGCTTTCCGGGAACTGGACGCGGCCGCAGGGACGCTGGACGCCGCGGTCAGCCGTATGGAAACGCTGGGCATCCGCGCGCTGACGCCGGAGAACGCGGGATTTCCCGCGGCCCTGCGCCGCATCCCGGACGCACCCGAGCTGCTGTATATAAGGGGTGACTATCTCCCGCGTCCGTCGGTGGCGATCGTCGGTTCCCGGCGGGATACGCGCTATGGCCGTGAAATGGCGCGCCGCATCGCGCGCGACCTGGCGGAAGCCGGGGTGACGGTGGTCAGCGGACTGGCGCGGGGCATCGATACCGCCGCCCATCAGGGCGCGGTGCAGGCGGGCGGCGTCAGCGTCGGGGTCCTGGGCTGCGGCCTGGACAGCATTTATCCCAAAGAGAACACGGAACTGGCTGGATCCATGCTGCGCTGCGGGGGCTGCGTGATCAGCGAATATCCTGCCGCGGCCCAGCCGCTGCCTTATCATTTCCCACACCGCAACCGCCTGATCAGCGGACTGGCGGACGGAGTCCTGCTGATCGAGGCCACCCTGCGCTCGGGTACCCAGAGCACGGTCAACCACGCCCTGGAACAGGGAAAGACGGTATTTGCCCTGCCCGGCAACGTGGACGCGCCGGGCAGTGAGCTGCCCCTGCGGCTGCTGAAGGAAGGCGCCGAACTCTGTACATGTGCCTCGGACATCATCGCGCACCTCGGCCTGAACGCCGCCGTACAGCCGGAGGAAAAGGCGGCGCCGCCCGCCAAAAGCGACGATCCGGTCCTGAACGCCCTTGAACGGGAGGAAAAGACCTTCGAGGAACTGCTGGAGGAAACGGGTGTTCCCGCGCCCTCCCTGACGGCCCGCCTGAGCCTGATGGAGCTGGAGGGGCTGATCGAGCGCAGGCCAGGCCGCGCCTACGCGCTGGTCCGGAATACGAGACACTGACGAAAATGCATATTCCAAAAAAGCGGGACGCCCGGCTGCCGGATCGGCAGTTTCGGGCGTCCCGTTCCTGTTTTTGCATGCGGAGGTTTGCCGTTATTTGTGGCCCTTCTCCAGCGCGTACTGCTTGATGTATGTTTCCAGCTCCTCCAGGTTCATCGGGCTGCCGATCAGGGGACCCTGGCCCTTGTAGGCGCCGATCTCCTCGAAGAACTCGAACTGGTCCTGGGTCTCAATGCCTTTGGCGCACATCTTGATGTCCAGCGTGTCCGCCATGTGCTGGATGGCGACGGCCGCCTTGCAGACGTCCTCGTTGTCCGGGATCGAGGCCGCGTAGCTTTTGTCCAGCTCGAGCATATCGAAATGGATCTGATGCAGCAGCGGCATATTGGTGGCGTGGGTGCCGAAATTGCCCATGACCAGCAGGACGCCCAGTTCGTCGTGCACCTTGTTCAGGTTTGCGCAGCCCTCGGGGCTGATGGGCTGCAGCTCGCTCAGCTCGAACTGGAGGCGGCGGCCCTCCATCCCGCAGTCACGGAGGCAGGATTCCACCTGCTCCACGAAGTTTTCGCGCTCGGCGAAGCGGGGCAGCAGGTTCAGGGAGAGCGTCAGGTTGCTGTTGTCGTGCCGGCTGATCTCCATGGTCTTGCGGACCGATTCCCACAGGAGCGTCATGGAGAACAGCATGGTCAGGGCGTCGTCCCGTTCCACGATTTCCAGGATCGGCCAGGCGGGCAGCAGACTGCCGTCATTCTGGCGGAACTGGTGAACGAACAGCTCATAGGTGTTGCAGGTGTTTTTGCCGAAGGTCCACTTGGGCTGGCCGTATAACACCATGGAGTTTGTCAGGATCAGATCGGATATCGTACTGCGTTCCATTCGGTAGCCTCCTTGGTAGAAGAATCTTATTTAAGGAACCACTGATTAATTCGGCGGCACATCTGGCACATGTCTGATTCGTTCTGATTTCGCCTCATTCCGATCGACGTAGCTCTGCTACGTCTCACTCCATACGGCTTCATCAGAACAAATTATCCATGCACCATCTGACCACCTCATTGAATCAGTGTTTCCATAATAGGGAAAAAGATAACCAATTAAAACATATTTCGACAAAAAACCTGCGTTTCCTTCCGGACAAATCAATTTATTTTCTGTGATTTATCCCAGCGCCAGCCTGAACACGACGGGCATGTCGCCGCCGGGAGCGGTCCTGAGCGTCAGCCCCTGCTCGCCGCGCTGCCAGTGAACGGCCTTTCCGTCGGGGCGGGACACCTGGAGGATGTCGCGGTGGAGGCCGTCGAAGGCGGGCTCCCGCAGGGCGCGGAAGGTGCGGCAGAGATAGGCGCCGTCCTCGGAGGGGCGGAGGACCGCCGCATAGACGGCCGCGCCTTTCTGGGTGAAGCGGAAATCGGCGGAGGTGAATTCCTTCCTGATCCCGTCGGTGAAGAAACCGCTCTGTACCCTGGTCGGGCCTTCGCCGCAGACGCGCCATGGACGGGTGCCGTAAACGGCTTCGCCGTTATCGCGGAGGAAGGCGCCGATCTCTTTCAGGATCGTCCGGTCTTCCGGCCCGATGGTGCCGTCCGCACGCGGGCCCACGTTCAGGAGCAGGTTCCCGTTTTTGCTGACGATATCCATCAGATCACACACGATATCGGCGGCCTTTCGGTACTGGTTCCCGACGGTGTAGCACCAGGAATTCAGGGCGCAGGCCATGTCCGTCTGCCAGGGGTTTGCCTGGATATCGGCCAGCTGGCCGCGTTCGATATCCGGCAGGGCGCTGCCGTACATGAAGCTGTCGTGCTTGTAGGCGATGACCGGCACAAAGCCGGACTTCAGCGACGTATTATAGTAGTAGGCCGCGAACCGCTTCAGATAAGGCTCAAAGGCCGCATGCTGGATCCACCAGTCAAAGTACAGCATCCGGGGATGGAAGCGGTCGACCAGCTCCACGGTGCGCAGCAGCCAGTCGTCCAGGTATTCCGGGGACGGCGCGGGCTCGCTGTGGATATCCGAAAAGTCCCTTTCGGGCATGGCGGGCCAATAAAAGTCCCCGCGGCGCAGCGGCTCCCGGACGTCCGAATCGAATTCTTTCCCGTGGCTCATGAACCACCAGTGCTCCGCGCGGTGGGTGGAGACGCAGGCGTAGAGGCCGTTTGCCTCCGCGGCGGCGCGCAGCTCGCCGATCACGTCCCGGCACGGGCCCATCCTGGCGGCGTTGAATCCGGAAAGCCTGCTGGCGTACATCTGGAATCCGTCGTGGTGCTCGGCGACGGGGACGTAATACTTCGCGCCTGCGTCCCGGAAGGTCTCAGCCCATTCTTCGGCGCTGAAGCGCGGCGCTTTGAACAGGGGAATGAAGTCCTTGTAGCCGAAGCGGCTTTGCGGGCCGTAGGTCTCCAGGTGATGCCGGAAAGCTTCCGAATCCCGGACGTACATATTCCGGGAATACCATTCGTTGTCGTATTCCGGCACGGTATACAGCCCCCAATGGGTGAAAATGCCGAATTTGGCGTCCCGGTACCAGCCGGGGGCCTGCCACTCCGTCAGGCTGTCCCAGTCTGCCCGGTACGGGCCTTCGGCGATCACACGGTCGATCCGGTCCAGTTCCGCCTGACGGAACGCTTCCGTATAGGTCATGGGATGTCTCCTTCCTGAAATGATCTTACAATTATTCTAATACTATTATATCAGCAGACAGCGTTCATTTCAACGATTTGTCCGGATCCCGGCATCAGCATGGCCGGATAGTTTTTCAGTAATATATTTACATGAGGATTGATTTTATGCTATTATAAAACCATAAATATGTCTTTATGGCTGGAAATGAGGGATGGAGATGCAGATGGACCCGAGATGCAAGCGCCTGAACGAACTGAGCGACCAGTACCATCAGCTGGTCAGGCACATGGCGGAAAAGTATCTGGAACAGATATGCCTTGAACGGAAATATAAAGAAAAGCTCTGCCTGGGGGATTATC
>JBGUIY010000151.1:0-5298 GCA_045113475.1 Christensenellales bacterium
GAACAGGGCAAGGGCTACGGCCAGGCCGCCCTGCAGGAGATCATCAAATACTTCAAAGAAAACGGCGCCGACCGGCTCTTCCTGTCCACCGAGCCGGAGAACGAAATGGGCCTGCATGTCTATCATAAAGCCGGTTTCCGGGAGACCGGCATCATTGACGGCGATGAGGCTGTGCTAATGCGGATGCTCAAAGGCCCCGGCAGGATCATCCGGAATGTCTATGGCGTGGATGTGGATCAGGCCATGCGCATCAGGGGCAGGAAGGGATACGGCGTCAGCATTGCCGTCCAGGCCGGAGACGGTGATTTCCTCACCTACTGCGCCGGCAGCGGAAGATACGGCGAGGACTTCCCGGTGAACCCGGATATGCTGTTCCAGGCGGGCTCCGTATCCAAGCCCATGTTCGCGCTGACGCTGCTCCGATATGTGGACAAGGGCCTCATTGACCTGGACGCGGACATTTCCGGCGTCGTGCCGGAATTTGTCAGGAAGGGCCCGCTGACCTTCCCCGCGCTGCTTTCCCACACGGCGGGATACAATTTGCACGGCTTCCCCGGCTACCGGGCGGATCACGAGCCGCTCTCGCTCGAGGACGTGCTGAACGGCAAGGGCATCACGCCGAAGCTCAGAAGGATTCGTCCTTACGGCAGGCAGCACATCTATTCCGGCGGCGGCATCACTTTGGCCGAGCTGGCCTTTACACGCATGACGGGGACCACGCTCCGCGAGGCCTTCCAAAAGGAGGTCGCCGAGCCTCTGGGCCTTCAGCGCACCGGCTTTTTCCAGCCGCTGGATGAGGAGCTCGTGGCAAACGCCGCGTTCGGCTTCAGGCTGGCGCAGCAGGAGGACCCTGCCCACGGGTATCACTATTATCCCGAGCACGCCGCTGCCGGCCTGTGGACAACGCCCACAGAGCTTGTGAAGATCGGCCTTGCCCTTTCCAGGAGCTATCGCAGGGGCGGCTTCCTCAAAAAGAAGACTGCGGAGCGCATGATGACGCCGGTCATGGACGGCTACGGGCTTTGCCTCGACGTTTGGGAGTCGGAAGCCCGCAAAGACAGCGTTGCCGGCCACGGCGGAGAAAACTGGGGTTTTCTGACCAGCTGGGTCTTTTCCTGTAAAAAGGATATCTGCGTTGCCATCATGTACAACAACGTCACGGAAGCAGCCGACGAAGCGATGAACGACATCGCCTGCGAGATATACAGAAACGCAAAAGGCTGAACAGGCGGCAGTCTATTGATGGACGACGATTTCATCCGCAAAAGAATGAGCGGCAAATTCCAGTCTGTTGGGATATCAATAAAACGGATTTATGAAGGAAAATTCTATGGACAAGAAAACAATGATGGAAAAGCTGGCCCAGGACGCATACGAAAGGGGCAGCTTCAACGGGACGTGGCTTTATGCTGAAAACGGAAAAATCGTGTCAAAGGGGGCCTTCGGCTTCCGCGACGTGGAGGATAAGCTTCCGATGACGGAGGACAGCATATTTGAAATGGCTTCCGTCACCAAGATGTTCACAGGGACGGCCGTCATGCTCCTGGTACGGGAGGAAAAACTGGGACTCGAAGACGAATACACGAAGTACTTTCCGGAGTACCCTTATAAGGGCGTTACGATCCGGCATCTGCTGACCCACACGAGTGGCATGCCCGATTTTGACGTGGAGGAATTGGTCAGGCCCGTCCTTGATGAAGAGAAAAGGATCCCCGCGAACAGCGAGATCATTCAGCTGATCCGCAAAGCCGGTGAAGACCCTGCCTGTGCTCCGGGCAAGGCGTTCGCGTATTCCGACGTCAACTACATGCTGCTTGCCAATGTTGTGGAAAAGGTGTCCGGCATGAAGTTCGAGGACTTCATGAAGAAGAACGTATTCGAGCCCGCCGGCATGAAGGATTCCGGCATTTATCATACCCGCCGGGACGGCAGGCCTTCCTGCCGCTTTACCCGCAACATGGTGCTTCAGGACGACGGCAGTTACGTTGCGTCGGACATCTCAAAATCTACCGCGAGATACGTGGTCGGTTCCGACGGCATGAACAGCTGCGACTACCTGTACACCACCATCTTCGATATGCTTGCCTGGGACAGGGCGCTGCGGGAAGAAAAGGTGGTCACCCTTGAGGAACAGAGGATCATGTACACGCCGGTGAAGCTGTTGAGCGGCGAGGATTATGCCAACGAGGATGGCGAAGGCTACGGTTTCGGCTGGGATATTGTACACGACGAGAAGCATGGCCTGATCGTCAGCCACTCAGGCGGAATGCCCGGCCTTGAAACCTATTTTGAACATTTTGTCGATGAGGACAGGACGCTCGCCATGCTCTGCTGCCGGGAATTTATGGACGTCAGGGCCTTTGTGCGCTTCTGGGACGGCATGAAGGCGATTGCCAGGGATGAAGAGGCCGAACCTGTCGTTTCCATTGAGGACATCGCAGTCAAGGACCCCGACAGGTCGAAATGGGAGAGCTTCTGCGGGAAATATGAGCATCCCCAGAATGAGGATTTTGTCATCGACGAAGTCTATATGCAGGATGGCGCGCTCTGGGCCAAGGCGATCCTGAGCGGAGAGGATTACGGCAATCAGGGCGAAGTGTCGTTCCGGCTGTACCCTGTCGGAGAGAACGAATTCGGCAGGAAGCGCGGCATGCTGAAGCTGAAATTCGGCGACGGATGCCTGATGTTCGGCGAGTTCACCTGTAAAAAGCTGTGACTGAAAACCGGCGAATTCCGGTTTGTGAAGGCAATGGCAGAGAGAAAAGCTTATTTGAAAGGAAGCAATATGCAGAACAAAGAAATATCAGAGGCGCTCGTCGCCTTGAATAGCGGAAAAACGGATCTTGGCTTTGAAGAAGAAAACATCTGGTACAGCCGGAAGCCGGAATGGGCCGCGCTCGCGAAGGAGCTGAAAACGGCCGTGCTGAACGAGGAAATCCGGGGCAGTATCCTGATAGCCACGGACAGCGACGTTATTTTCGCCTCCGGCTCCCGCTCCAGAGAGGTGAACGGCGCAACCGTGTCCCCCGCCACCATTTACGAGATCGGCTCCATCACCAAAATGCACACCGCGGTCTGTGTGTTCAAACTCATAGACGAGGGGAGGCTCCGCCTCGGCGACAAGGTCACGCAATATTTTCCGGAATACGTAAAGGCGGGTGAAATGACCGTCTTCGACCTGCTGCACATGCGCTCCGGGATCATGGATTTCGCCAACGACCCTGAAACGTTTTTCGGAAGCAAGGAACTGGCGGAAGCCCTGGACGAGGGCAGGATCACCGACGGGATCCTTCTGGAGCATTTGTATCAGCTGGAACTCACCTTCGCACCCGGGTCGAAAATGGAGTATTCCAATACGAACTATGTGCTGCTCGCCATGATCCTGGAGAAGATCACCGGAAAAGCCTATCATGAGGTCGTTTCGGAAATGGTCTTTGGGCCGGCGGATATGACCGCTTCCTCCGCCACCACTTTCGGCGATGTGACCAGCGTGCCGGAGAACGAAGCCGGATACATGAAAGAGCTGGCGGCGGCCCGCGGCGCGGGGGACATCCACAGCAGCGCCCTCGATCTGCTGAAGTTTGACCGGGCGTTCTTCAACGGGCAGCATCTCGTCAGTCCCGCCGGCAGGGCGGGCATGCTCGACTTCGTGGACAGCTACGGCTGCGGCTGGGAGCGGTCCGCCCGGTATGACGATCTCGTCCTGCATGACGGCGATACCAACAGTTACAGCGGCCTGAACGCTGTATTCCATGCCTCGGCGGATCGGAAGTATTTCATCATGCTGTCCTGCTGCAACAAGGACGACGACGAGGATGACGGCAGTGAAAACGAAGGCGCGGAAAATGAAGAGGAATTCAATCAGTACCAGGCCGTCTTCGACATTTGCAAAAAGTATTTGCAATGAAGAAAATTCCGGACTGTTCCGGTACGGGGAGAAGAACAAATGAACTACAGCATCGAGGATCTGACAAAAGAAGACGCCGCGTATATCGGCGATAAGATCAATGAGATCGTGCCGCACGAAGTGGACGCGGACGAAGAAGAATTCGTTCTCAAGATCGAAAACGATAACGGTGAGATCATCGGCGGATGTATTGCGGAAGCGTACGAATACCGCTGGTCGAGAATGTTCCTTGACACCCTTTGGGTGGATGAACGCTGGCGCCATCAGGGGATCGGGTCAATGATCATCCGCGAAGTCGAACGCATCGCAAGGGAGAAAGGCTGCCGGGTCGTGACGCTCGGCACCGCCAGCTATATGGCAAGGCCGTTCTATGAGAAGCACGGCTACACAGTGTTTACGACGCTGAAAAAGCCGAACGGCTATATCAGTTATTCACTGGTCAAGTATCTTGACAGGGACACGCCCGAATATGTGCCGACAAACAACAGCGGCGCCCGGTTCCGGGTCTCGCTGGGCAATGAGGACGACGTGGAGGTTATCGAAAACGGCATCCGGACATACAGCGAAGCCTACGAGCCGGAATACGAAAGCGTGGACTATGATAAGAAACTTGTGGACAAAGACGGCCGGTTTGCCGCGGGCGTGATCGCGGAGGCGGACAAAGGCACATATGGCTTTATCGGCGCATTGTATGTGGAAGCGCCGCTCCGGCATCAGAGCCTGGGCACGTATTTGCTGCAGGAAGCGGAAAAACTGGCAAAGGAAAACGGCGCGTCGATGATCCTGACCAACGCGGGCGACTGGAACGTCGGTTTCTTCAGGAAGAACGGCTATCTGGTCAGAGGCGAACTCAAAGACGTTCCCCAAGGTCACGACTGCTACGAGCTCTACAAAGAGATTTGAATTCCGATTTTACGGGATGATAATCAATCCCATGAGCGCCTCTTCGGAGGCGCTTTTCTGTACCGTGCGTGCCGGTAGATTTACACATGCAGGCACGTGGGATTTCAGCATATTCCCGGGCGTATCATATATGGTGGGAAATTACCAACGGGGGTTGAGATCATCAGAAGATTTGCGTTGTAGCGGCAGCGCCTGCGCATCCCGTGCGCGATGCGCGCACGATACAACCGCCACAATCGAAACAACATGATTCCAATAATGATATTACGGGGCGCGTTCGTTATCGAGGAAGTTTTTACGCCATGAAGATGGCGGCGCAGGCGCCGCCGCTACAAGGTCGCCATTTGTGATTGCAACAGTGTTTATTATCAGAAATCATATCAGGAACCATATTTGTGAGAAAACACCGATAGGTGTTGAGACTATCAGGCGGTATACGGTGTAGCGGCGACGCTTGCGCATGCCGTGCGCGGTGCGCGAGGCGCTTG
>JBGUIY010000152.1:0-5726 GCA_045113475.1 Christensenellales bacterium
GATGGAGCGCGCAGGAAAATGCTGCTCTGGAAGGCCCTGATCCCCGTGGGCGCCGCCGCTGTGGCGGCCGCCCTGATCCTGCTGGTCTGGCCCGGTGCTGTGGGCGGACAGGCGCCGCTGAACATCGAAAGCGTGACTGCGGGCAACGCCGGGGCATTTATTCCCGAACCCTCCACCAGGGCGGACCTGCCGCAGGGCAGCGTGTCCCTGGGAGGCGCGGAGAGCGCACCCGACTTCCGCAACATCTGGGCGGGCAATTCCAACAGCAGCTTCCCCATGGTGATGGTCAACGGCGCGTATTACCGCCTGCTGTCCACCCCCAAGAAGCTCTCCGACAAGCAGCTGGGCAGCGCTGTGGGCACTGTGCAGCAGTATACCACTGAAATGTCCGGCAGCGGCCTGTGCTCCAACACCGTGCTTCAGGGCGAGACCGTCTGGCAGGTGCGCGGCATGGGTCAGGCGGCAGTGGCGGCCCGTATCGACGGTACGCTCCGCGTCTTCCAGCGCGTCACCGCGGATGGGCGGGGCGTCGGCGCGTCCAGCCTGGCCGAAGCGATCGCTCAGAGCGGCGTGAAGGAGCTGAGCCTTTCCGGCGTGGGCCGCGTCCGCGATCAGAACACGGCCCAGCGGCTGCTGTCCACCCTCCTCTCCGGCGCGAGCTACCAGGGGAGCGCCTGCCAGAAGACCAGCCAGGTGCTGCACATCGTGTTCACCAACGGCGTGACGCTGCAGATGTACGTGCGGGACAACAGCCTGTCCTCCTGCGGGACCTGGTCATGCCCGGCCTTCTTTGAACAATTCCGCAATGCAATATAAAATATAAGGAGCAGACATGCGCAAAACCGTTTTGCTGTCCATCACCGGCATAAGCAAAACCAACGGCATTCCCGACGACGCCATCAAGCTGTTCACCACCGGCTACCTGAGCGGGGAGGGGGACAGCTGGAAGCTGAAGTACAGCGAGACCTCGCCGGACGACGTGAAAGATAAAAACCACGTGACCCTGACCATGAACAACGGCACCATCACGATGACCAACAGCCAGGGGAAGGGCGCGGACATGATCTTTGTCCGCGGCAGCCGCTACCAGGGCGTTTACAGGACGCCCTACGGCGATCTGGACCTGGCGGTGTTCCCCAGTGAGGTGAGCTACCGCATCGGCAGCGACAGCGGCGAGATCAAGCTGAGCTACCAGCTGGATTTCGACGGCCAGTATGCCTCGGACCACGAACTGCATATTCTCTATGCCGATAAATCCAATGGCCGGACAACCGTTTCTTGAGCCATTGAGGGACTCCCTGCGCGTGCTGCTGGGAGTTCCTTGCTTTATACGCCGCAGCAGGGCCCGGGACGCGCTGCTGGTCACGGACGCCCCGCGCCGCGCGCCGGCCAGGGAGCTTTTGGCACGGCTCCAGGCATCGGGGGTGTGGACTGCCCGGGCGGAGCCGGGGCTTTTGCAGCTGGATCCGTCGCCGGCGCTGTGGCGCAGGCTGATCCTGGAAGCGCCGCCCTGCACGGAGCGCCGGCCGGAGGCTTATCACGGATTTCCTTTTCTTGTTTCCTGCGCGCTGCGGCTGACGGCGGCGCCGGTGCCGCCCGGGCTGCAGCCCACAGATCCCCTCCGGCTGACCCTGAAAGCCCTGGAGGCCGGGGAACTCGATGCGCTGCAGGACGAACTGCCCCGGATCCTGGCGGTGCTGCTGCGCAATCACATGCCCCTGCCGGAAGCGGCGGGCCGGTATGTGCTGTCGGTACTCGCAAAACAATAAAAAACTTATAAAATAAAGGAGCGAAAAATCATGCTGCTTCAATGGAACGGACACTCGGAATTCCTGCTGGAGAGCGCGGACGGCTGCCGCGTGCTGACCGACCCCTTTGACGACCATGTGGGCTACCCGATGCGCGAGGTGCGCGCCGACGCGGTGACCGTATCCCACGGACACGGCGACCACAGCTATACGGCCAAGGTAGCCGGAAAGCCGATGATCCTGACGGCCCCGGGGAAAACCCGCCTGTCCATGAGCGTGCAGGTCAGTTCTGTCGAGGCGGATCACGATGACGCCGGGGGAACAAAGCGCGGTAAGACCCTGCTGACCGTCATCGATATGGACGGCCTGCGGATCGCGCACCTGGGCGATCTCGGTACAGCGCTCGATGAGGAGCAGAAGGCGTTCCTGCATGATATCGATATACTGCTGGTGCCGGTAGGCGGATTCTATACCATCGACGCGGATCAGGCGGCACAGGTCGTCCGCAGCGTCATGCCGAAGGTGACGATCCCCATGCACTACAAGACGCGTTTTAACAGCAGCTGGCCCATCAGCGACGACGCGCCCTTCTGGACAGCGCTGGGGGTGCCCGCGCCTGAGAAGACGCCTCTTCTGCGCATCACAAAAGAGGATATCGGCTGCTGCCGTCCTTTCTATATGTTTGAGGAGCCCAAGGTCTGATTAATATCCGTCCGGAGGTCGGTTTGCGATGATGAAAAAAGCAATGACACTGCTGATCATGGCGGTGATGCTTATGACCGCGGCGGCAGTCTGCGCGGAAAGCCAGGAGACTGAAAAGTTCTTCAATGAAAAAGGGTATGTCTATACCGTCAAGGAAGACGGTACCGCTGAGATCGCCGGTTATACCGGCAAGGATAAGAAACTGAGCATTCCATCCGAATTGAAGGGACTGAAGGTCACATCCATCGCTTCCCATGCTTTCAACGGTTCTCAAATCACTGAAGCGTCGGTGCCTGAAGGCGTGAAATCAGTCGGAAACAGCGTGTTTGAGTGGTGCCCATCCCTGACGAAGGTCGTTTTTCCTGAAGGATTGGAAGTGCTGGAATACGATGTTTTCTGGTCCTGCTACTCGCTGAAGGCGGTCAATCTGCCCTCCACGCTGGTTTCCGTAGGGGACGGAATATTTACCGGCTGTCAGGAACTGGACAGCGTCAGTATCGCGCCTGACCACCCGTATCTGAAGCTGGAAGACGGTGTACTTTTCACCAAAGCCGAACCGAGGCTCCTGTGGTATCCTGCTGCTGCCGGCGAAAAGGATTACCGGATCCCGGAGGGCACGTTATCGATTGGCGACTATGCATTCAGCTATGCTCGGATAACAAACGTGGAAATCCCGGAATCTGTCAGTTCTGTGGGCAGTTATGTGTTTTCGGAATGCCAGCAGCTGCAGTCGGTCAATATCCCGTCGCAGGTGACACTTCTTGACAGTGCATTCACAGGATGCAGCAGCCTGACGGATATCCGGGTTTCGCCGGAAAACCCGGCATTCGAATCGCGGGACGGGGTGCTGTTCAATCGTCCTGAGCGGAAACTGGTCCTGTATCCTGAGGGAAAGAAGAATGACAGCTATGAGATCCCGCAGGGGACCCTTGTGATTGAAGGCGAGGCTTTCAATAACGCTGTTTTTTCTCAGATCGTTATTCCGGGCAGCGTCAGGGTCATTGGCAGCAATGCGTTCTTTAACTGCGAAAACCTTGAAACCATAACGATCCCGGAGGGTGTAGAGGAACTTGGTGAATTTGCACTGCAGGCATGTAAAAAACTGACAGAGATCCATCTTCCCAACAGTCTGGTCAAAGTCGACTGCAACCCGTTCCTGACATGCGAGAACCTGGAAAACGTGACGGTGGATCCAACCCACCCCGCGCTGGCGGTCATGGACGGTGCGCTGGTGAGCACGGCAGACATGCGGCTCATCTGGTATCCGCTGAAAGGAAAAGCCAAGAAGTACACTGTGCCCGCCGGTATAAAAGTGATCGAAGCTTTTGCGTTTGACAGCTGCACCCGCCTGACCGAAGTGGTGCTGCCCAAAGGAATAGAAGAGATCAGGCTGCGCGCGTTCCAGGGATGTACCAAGCTGAAGCGCGTCGTTCTCCCGGCAAGCCTGACCATGATCGATAAGAACGCATTCCAGATCAGCCCGGCGGATGGAAAAATGATCAAGGCCACTTACGAGGTCGTGAAGGGCAGTTACGCGGAAAACTACTGCAAATCCTTCAAGGCCAAAACGAAGAACGTCAAATAAATGATCACGGATAACGGAGGAGGTTCGTTGAAATGAAAAAGCGCGTGCTGACGGTAGTGCTTGTTATCGCCATGACCGCGGTCCTTTGTATGACCGCCGCAGCTGAGGGGGAAGAGCACCGGCTGAACATCGCTTTCGGGCTCTTCTCCGTGGAACTCCCGGAAGGGGTCACGGCCGGCCCGAACACCGGAAATGAGCTGTCGGATTTCCGTTTTGAAACGGACGGGATGCTGAAGCTGATCTACGCCAACTACGCGCCGATGGACGAATACGAATCGACGGCCCGGCGCAAGCTGAACAGCTATATCTCGTTCGTGTTTTCGATCGCCGGCGGCAAATACAGTGAAACCGAAATTGAGGAGGAAACGCTGGAAAACGGCATCCGCCTGCGCTGGCAGATCATGCGCGGGGCCGCCATTCACGCCCTGTGGTTCGAGGCGTTTGACGATCAGTTCGGCTACAATATGTGCATGTATGACAGCGCAGAAACGGCGGATGACGAGGCAATGCTCGACGTGATGCGCTCCTTCAGGGCCGATCCGGAGCGGGAACGCGACCTGAAAGAGATCCGCCAGACGAAGCTGCCTGACGGTTCCTTTATCAGCGTGGAACACGGGCTGAAGATCCGGCTGACGGATGAATGGAACGTCGTTCCCTTCGATGATCTGCTGCGGCCGGATACCGCCTTTGTATTGGAAAAGGACGACGGCCGCTGGATGATCCAGCTGCTGTACACGCGTCCCGTGGATGCGGGGGATGCCCGGGGCCTGCTCAACTGGTTCCTGCAGAGCCAGGGTGCCGGCAGCGTCGCGGGGGAGCCCTTTACCGTCAAGCTGGAGAGTCTGGGCGTGGATGCGCTGGTTTCCGAGGTCGACGCGAACGTGACCATGCTCAATGTGGCTTTCGTTCATGAAGGGTACGGCTACTACGGCCTGTTCATGTGGGTCAGCGATATCGACGCGGAAGCCCGGCCGTTCATGCTGGAAGCGCTGCGGACCATGACAAAGCCGGAATAAGTCGGGTATCTGGTTCACTTTCTCCCATTTATTCCCGCTTGACAATCGGCGGACAATATGGTAAAAGATACAGCGGTACCGGTCTTTAAGTCGATACTGAGATATCGGCAAGATTCGGAGGCTGATCCGCCTGCGGGCGGAACCGGGGAGCCATGCTCCCGGGTGTATTTGATGCAGTCCGAACCCTGTCGTATCTCCGGCAGGGTTTTTGTTTTCCCCGGCAGGGCACCAGGAGGAGCGTAAGAGATGACGTTGGACAGCAGGCGCTTATCAGGCGGACAGGGAGGAACCATTGCCAGGACAAAAGAAGGATATGCCATTTTTCCCGGTTTCTGTGACGTGCATGTGCATTTCAGAGAACCCGGGTTTTCTTATAAGGAGACCATCCTGACCGGCAGCCGCGCTGCGGTGCGGGGCGGCTATACGGCTGTCTGCGCCATGCCGAACCTGAACCCGGTGCCGGACAGCCTTGCGCATCTCGCGGAGGAGGAAAGGCTGATCGAAGCCGCCGGGGATCTGGCGGACGTCTACCCCTACGCGGCCCTGACGAAGGGCGAGCGCGGGCAGGAGGCTGCGGACCTGGAAGCGCTGGCGCCGCGGGTCATCGCCTTCAGCGACGACGGCAAGGGCGTGCAGAGCGAAAGCATGATGCGCTCCCTGATGGAGCGCTGCAGG
>JBGUIY010000153.1:0-5012 GCA_045113475.1 Christensenellales bacterium
CGGAGGTATGCCTGCGCCCGATGCGTGCCAGCGTTTCGTCGTGAAAAGTCTGGGGATTGATCGATATGCGCGTGACCTTCGCCTTCAGCAGCAGATCAAGCTTTTTCCTGTCGATCGTATCGGGGCGACCGGCTTCCACGGTGAACTCACGTCCCCGGGTCAGCGGCGCCAGCGCGTCCAGAATGCGCTCCATCTGTGACGCGGGCAGCGAAGTCGGCGTGCCGCCGCCCATATAGACGGTCGAAACAGACAGGCCGCATTCCTCCAGCAGCAGCTTTGTACTTTCGATTTCCCGAAGCAGTGCGTCCACGTAGGGCACGACCAGCTTCCCGTTGCCGATCTCCCCGCTGGAGAAGCTGCAGTAGGTGCAGCGCGATACGCAGAACGGGATCCCGACATACAGCTCCGCCTGATCCTGCCCTGGTTTCGGCAGTTCGCTCTGCACCATGACGATATCCCGCAGAAGCCGCAGTTTTCCGGGCGTTACGCCAAACTGGCTCCCCACCCAGGAAATCGCCTCTTCCAGGTCCGCGCCGCGCTCCATCCGCTGGTATACGAGCCTGGTGGGCCGGATGCCGGTCAGCGCGCCCCAGGGCGGCTGGATGCCCGTCGCCCGCCTGAAGACGGCGTAAGCGGCAAGCTTGACGGCACGCTTGCGCAGGCGCTTCTGCTCCAGCGGTTCGTCCCAGGCCGCGTACTCCCGGCTCTCCGTGCCGTTCACCGCGCCGCTGGCCGTCACCGTAACGAGCGTGCCGCGATTCGTCATGCGCTCGGTCATAGTCAGGAGAATATCACAGTCCTCCTGCGGCATCCGCCGTTCAGCCGATACGGTATACTCCAGCTGCCCGAAAAAGATCCGCGCGATATCCGCCAGATCGTTTGCAAGTTCCGGGGCGCCGGTGATGATGGTCAGCTTCAAAGTCCTTCTCCGTTACTTCGCTGTGCGGTATGCTTCGATGACGTCCGAACGGTTCTGCAGCTTCTTGAGCGCTTCGTCCAGCTGGGCGCGTCCGCGCACCTTGACCGTCATCATGATCGAGCAGGTCTTGTTTTTGTTTACCTTGACAGAAACCGCGCTGATCGGCATGTTCAGCGCATCCACAAAGGCCGTAATCTCGCCGAGCAGGCTGGGATGGTCATAGCAGATGATCTGGAAGCTCGCGCTGAAGTCGCCGGTCTCCTCTTCCGCCCAGGATACGGAGACCATGCGCTCTGGCTCCACGTGCAAAGCATTTACACAGTCGGCCTTGTGCACCGTCACGCCGCGGCCGCGGGTGATATAGCCCACGATGTCGTCGCCGGGAACCGGGTTGCAGCAGCGGGCAAAGCGAACCAGCATGTTCGGATCGCCCTCCACATAGATGCCCTGGGTGGGCTTGCCGGCAGCTTTTGCAGGCGCCACATCCGGAGACACCAGCGGGATCTTCTTCTGCTGCGGCGCTTCGTGACGGTTCCTTTCCTCTATCAGTCGGCCCATCACGTATACGGACGTGACGCCGCCGTAGCCGATCGCACCGTACAGGTCGTCCAGCGAACTGAACATGTATTTGCGGAGGATGGGCTCGTAATATTCCGGCTTGACATAATCCGGCAGCTTGACGTTTCGCCGCTTGGCCTCATGCTCCAGCATGTCACGGCCCCGGGTCACATTCTCGCCGTGCAGCTCGTGCTTGAAGAACTGGCGTATCTTAGCCTTCGCTTGCTGGGTCTTGACAATCTTCAGCCAGTCCATACTGGGGCCTTTGGAGTTCGGCGAGGTCATGACCTCCACCCGGTCACCCGTCTGCAATTCGGTGTCCAGCGGCACCATCTTGCCGTTCACCCGCGCGCCGACGCACTGGTTGCCCACATGGCTGTGGATGCGGTAAGCAAAGTCCAGCGGCGTCGCGCCGCGCTGCATATTGATGATATCGCCCTTGGGGGTAAAGATGAATACTTCCTCGGAGAAAAGGTCGGTCTTCAGGCCGTCGATGAACTCGTGGCTGTCCCTGGTTTCGGACTGCCAGTCCAGGATCTGCCTGAGCCAGAACAGTTTCTGGTCCAGCGCCTTGTCGCCGCCACCTTCCTTGTACCGCCAGTGGGCCGCGATGCCGTATTCCGCCACACGGTGCATCTCGCGGGTGCGGATCTGCACCTCGAACGGGAAGGGGATGCGCCGGCCGCCCATGACCGTGGTGTGCAGGGACTGGTACATATTCGCCTTCGGAACGGAGATGTAATCCTTGAACCGGCCCGGCACCTGCGTCCAGAGGGTATGTACGATGCCCAGCACCGTATAGCATTCCGGGATGGTATCCACGATCACGCGGACCGCGATCAGGTCATAGATCTGATCGAAGGGTTTGTTGTGGATGACCATTTTGTTGTATACGGAATACAGGTGCTTCGGCCTGCCGTCGATGGTGAAATGCAGGTGGGCCTCCGTCAGCTTTTCGGACAGTTCTTTTTTGATGAGCTGGATGTTCTCCTCACGCTCGACGCGCCGCATGCCGATGCGCCTGGCGACCTCCTGGTAGCCTTCGGGGTCGATGTAGCGCAGAGACAGATCCTCCAGCTCCTGCTTGATCGTATACACGCCCAGGCGGTGGGCCAGCGGTGCGTATATATCCAGCGTTTCCCGCGCGATCGCGATCTGCCTGTCGGGCGGCTGGAAGCTCAGCGTCAGCATGTTGTGCAGGCGGTCCGCCAGTTTGATCAGCACCACGCGGATATCCTTGCTCATGGCCAGGATCATCTTGCGCAGGGATTCCGCCTGCTGTTCCTCACGGTCGCTGAAGTTCAGGCGGCCGAGCTTGGTCACGCCGTCCACCAGCTGTGCGATCTCGTCCCCGAAGTTTTCCCGGATGGTATCCAGCGTGACGTCCGCGCAGTCCTCTACCGTATCGTGCAGGAATCCCGCCGCGATCGTCGGCGGATCGATCATGATCTCCGTGAGGATGCTCGCGACATACACGGGATGGATGATATAGGGTTCGCCGCTCTTGCGGTTCTGGCCTTTGTGGGCTTCGGACGCAAAATCATACGCCCGCTTGCACAGCTCAGCGCCTTCATGGTCGTATGTCTTTTCCACACGGCTCATGATATCATCGATTGTCAGCGGCTCATAAGCGGTGTACGACACGCCGAACCCTCCTTTCGCGTCTGAAGCAGCCGGTACAGCGGCGCTTCCTCCGGGTCACGTTTCACAAGCGGTTTCATGGACCATTCCAGGGTGTTCAAATCAAAATCGATCAGGCCGATCTGGGCGAAAACGGCGGCGCCGGCCATCGCGCCGGCCAAGCTGACGTCCGCGGCCCTCGCAGCGGCTGCGAGCCGCGAAGCCGGCCCTGTTTTGCGCAATACTGAATATAATCTGCGCAGCTGATCCCTGTCAAGAACAAATGAGTCCATCAGCTCCGACAGGGCGCGGCTGATCCCGCAGCGAAGGATCTGCGCGCCGGGAAACGCCGTCTTCGCCGCCGTACCGCCGATGCCGTCCGCCAGGATCACGGTCCTGTAAGGCGCGTGCAGATCGTGCAGCGAAACGCCGCAGGCAATGGCGGAGTAGGCGCAGGGATCCTTGCAGGGACCCAGATGCAGGTCGAGCTCCGGGTGCGCGTTCTGCCACTCTCGGGCAGTTTCGGCGCAGCAGCAGTAAACCAGTGTACCCTGTGCAGTGATCTGACTCCCGTCATAAAGACCAGCTGAAACGTCCTGAAGCCCGTCGCCCTCCATCTCCGTCAGGAGCTTAAGCACGGCGGCAGCTTCCGCCGCCTCGTCCCGGGCGATTTCCACATGCTGCGGCAGCATTTTGCTGATCTGGCACTCGTACGTCACATTGCCCCGGAATTCGTTCCTGACCGGCGTGAAAAGGATGTCTACCGTCTTCGGCTGCAGCTTCATCAGCCCGCCGTGGCGGAATGCGATGCCTGCGCGGCGGGTGTCGCCCTGCATCAGTTCGCATTTCAGGTGGTCGCCGTTCTGCCCCACTGCACGTGCGGACCAAAGCGTAACGCCTTCGTGATAAAAGACCGGCGATGGATTCCCCATGCCAAAGGGTTCCATGCGCTCCAGGAGACTGACTGTGGACTCGTTGACCTCGGTCAGGTCGAGGATATCGTCGTACGCATACGTCGGCATCAGGGACGCGTCCGCGCCGATCTGGTCTCTGACCGCTTCGCTGAGCCTCTCCCGGAAAGCCGAGATATCGTAGGTCCGGAGGGTCAGACCGGCCGCCTGCGAGTGCCCGCCGAAGCGGATAAACAGATCGGAGCAGGTTTTCAGCGCACGGTAAATATCCACGCCGCCAGCGCTCCGGGCCGAACCTACGGCGAATTCTTCACCCTCGGACAGCACCACGGTGGGATAGCCGTACTTTTCGGCGATGCGCCCCGCCGCCAGGCCCACGACGCCGCTGTCGTAGCCTGGTCCGCTGATCACGATGGCGCGGAGCCGGTACAGATCCATATTCTTCAGCTGTTCTTCCGCGTCCTCGATCACCGCGCGTTCTTCGTCCTTGCGCTGCGCGTTCACGCGGTTCATTTCAAAAGCCATCTGATCTGCACGCTCTTCGTTTTCCTCGAACAGCAGGCTCACTGCCATCAATGCGCTTTTCAGCCGTCCGCAGGCGTTCATGCGCGGTGCGAGCCCGAAGGCGATATGCTCGCTGCGCATGGGCGGCTTGTATCCGGCAGCGCGGATCAGCGCGCGCAGTCCCGGCCGACTGGTCTGTTCGATGGCCTTCAGGCCGAAATACACGATGGCGCGGTTTTCGTCCCGCAGGGGCACCATGTCCGCGACCGTGGCCAGGGCAGCCAGGTCCAGGCAGGACTGCGCCGCTTCCTCCCCCAGCAGGGCGCGGCAGAACTGATACGCCACCCCTGCGCCGCAAAGCCCGGGAAAAGGATAGGGCGGCATCAGTGGATCGATGACCGCGTCCGCCGGCGGCAGCTCGTCCGGCAGCGCGTGGTGGTCCGTCACGATCACCTGCATCCCCGCCGATTTCGCGGCGGCGACTTCCCTGACCGAGGTAA
>JBGUIY010000154.1:0-6320 GCA_045113475.1 Christensenellales bacterium
CAGATTGGCCGCGCCGTTGGAGCCGGGGTTGTTGGAGACCGCGATGGAAGTGCCCAGGAGCTTCTCCACATACTGGGCAAGCAGCCGGTTGTTGGTATCGGTGTCGCCGCCGGCACCGAAGCCGACGATCAGATTGACAGGCTGGTTCGGATATCCGGCCGGAGCTTCCGCATGAGCGACACAGGCCATTCCCAGAGCGAGGCACAGCGCGAGGATGAGACAGAGATACTTTTTCATGGTTTTTTCTCCTTATCTGTATTTTTATATTTTTATCTGCATCAGGCGCAGATAAAGCCGGGGAGAGGGTTAATCCGCTTTGGCCGCTGCCGCGGCTTCCCGTTTGGCGGCCTTGGAGTTGGTGCGGATGCTGACAATGATAACGATAACTGTGATGCCCAGGATCACCAGCGCGCCGGGGTGGTTGAGCAGTTCGTTCCACCGGAAGGTCATGGTCTTAACGCCGTCCACCAGCGCGGGCTTATAGATGTAGCCTTCAGCACGTCGCAAGTATTCCTCGAAAATCGGGCCGAGGATGAAACCAATGGCCACCGGCATGGCCGGCATCTTCAGTGCCTTGATCAGCACCGCTACGAGACCGAAAGCCAGCAGGCACCAGATGTCGAAGATACGGTTGGCGGATCCGAACGCGCCTACGCAGCACATCGCGAGGATGATCGGCATCAGGTAGTTCTGAGGAACGGAGAGCACCTTGACAAAGCCTTTCAGGCCGCCGTACATCATGATCATCATGAACAGCGAGCTCAGGCCGATGATCGCGTATATGGAGTACATCAGCGCGCCGCTCTTCTCAAAGATGGTGGGTCCGGGCGCGACGCCGTGGATGATCAGCGAGCCCAGCAGGATGGCGGTAATCCCGTCGCCGGGAATGCCGAGGGTCAGAAGCGGAATCATTGCGCCGCCGATGGCGGAGTTGTTGGCCGTCTCAGAGGCCACTACGCCGTCGGGGACGCCGGTGCCGAACTTTTCGGGATACTTCGAAGAATTCTTGATGGTCGTGTAGGACATGATGCCCGCCGTGCCGCCGCCGATGCCCGGCAGAATGCCGATGCCCGTGCCGATGGTCGCGGCGATCAGGAAGTTCTTGATCTGGGAAACGAAGTCCTTGAAGGTGAAGCCCAGGCCTTTGATGTGGGTAATGTTGGAGTTGGCCGTCCAGGAAGCCTTCGGGCGGTGTACCGTCATGGCGACGCCGACGACTTCGGGAATGGCGTAGAGGCCGATCAGGACCACCAGCTGCGTAAATCCGGACTGCATATTCACGGAGCCGAAATCATACCGCAGTACGCTGTCAAACTTGGAGATGCCGATCGTCGCCATCATGACGCCCAGCAGCGCGCTGCCAAGGCCCTTGAGCATGTCCTTGCCTGTCAGGCCGATGACCAGGGAGAGCGAGAAGATCGCCAGCGCACAGTATTCGAAGGGGCTGAATTTGAGCGCGATTCCCGCCAGATACGGGGAGATGAACACCAGCGCCAGCAGACCGAAGATGGTGCCCAGGAACGAATAGAAGATGCCCATGCCCAGAGCCTTGCCGGCCTGGCCTTTTCGGGCCATGGGTGCTCCGTCAAATGCGGTGACCATGGAAGCGGGCGTGCCGGGTATATTGAGCAGAATCGAGGAGATGAGGCCGCCGGATATGCCGCCGATATACAGTGCCATCAGCAGGGCAATCGCGCGGGAATCGTTCATTGCGTAGGTCATGGGCAGGAAAATGGTTACTGCCATCGTGGCGGTCAGGCCCGGGATCGCGCCGAAGATAATGCCCACCATCGTGCCCAGCGCAACCATCAGAATCAGCAACGGATCAGTAAATACCGCCGCAAAGCCTTCCATTATCATTAGTTGCTACGCTCCTTTCCTTAGAAGAATGTGATGATGCCGCGGGGAAGAGGCATGCTGAAGCCGTAGCGGAACAGGGCATAAATGCCCACGCCGAAGGCCACGGCCAGCAGCGCAATGACCAACGGCTTGCGCTCCTCTTTGCGGGTCAGGATATAGAATTCGCCAAACAGGAACAGTATCGTACTGATCAGGAAGCCAACCGGCTGCAGAATAGCGATGTACACAAACAGGATGACGAACATCCCGATCGCGGCGCGGCTGTCCAGAATAAACTTCTTCAGGCGCGCAACACCGCCGCCGGACTGCGGCTGGTAGCCTTCCTTTTTGGCTCCCTGTATCTTCTTCAGGCCGCGCAGCGCCAGGATCACGCCCAGCACAAACATCATACCGCCCCAGAGTTTCGGGATGGAGGAGGCGTCCAGCAGGGAAGCCTTCAGCGAGCCGGGGATCGGAATCTGCGTCGCCAGGATGAAGTAGGCCGCGGAAAAGGCACAGAACAGGCCACCTGTTATCAGATCGCTTTTGCCGCTTTTATACTGCTTTTCCATGTTTACATTCTCCCCTCACTTGGTATCGGACCAGCGCGGATGCTCATATACACGCTTGTCTGCGACGTACGGCCATTTTTCGCCCCGCAGCACGGTCAGGCAGCCTTCGACGCACATCTTATGCATGCGGATGACGGCTTCCTTCGTCTGAGCGGCACTGTGGGGGCTGGCAATCACATTCTTTGCGTTCAGCAGCGGGTCGTCGGCGGAGGGCGGATCCTGCTCGAAGCAGTCGATCCCGGCGCCGGCCAGGCGGCCCTCGTTGAGCGCGGCGGCCAGCGCAGCTTCGTTAACGATGCCGCCGCGGGCGCAGTTGACGATCATCGCTGTGGGCTTCATCACGGCGATTTCCTTTTCACCGATCATGTTGCGCGTGCTGTCGAGCAGCGGCATGTGCAGCGTAACAAAATCACATTCAGGCAGGGCGGTATGGAAGTCTTTGACCGGCTCGGCACCGAGAGCGATCATCTTCTCCTCCGGCATGAAGGGGTCGTAGCCGATGACGCGCATACCGTTGGCCCTGCACAGCCTGGCCACTTCGCCGCCGATGGCGCCCAGGCCCAGGACCAGGATGGTCTTGTCCAGCAGTTCAAAGGTCACGCCCTTGCTGCGGATGGCGTAATTCCCCTTCATCTGCTCGTTGTGGCTTTCCACCAGGTTCTTGCTCAGGGCGTAGAGCATGGCGATGGTATGCTCTGCCACGGAGCGGTTGTTGGCTCCGGGAGTCAGCACCACCGGAATGCCGCGGGCTGTGGCGGCAGCGACGTCCACCATGTCGAAGCCGACGCCGGTCCGGCCGATGACCCTGAGCTGCGGAGCTGCCTCGATCGCTTCGGCGGTGACATGGCAGATGCGGGCAACCATGGCGTCCGCGTCGGCGATGTCAGCCTTGTTTTCCGCCATGTCGCGGGTGTTCAGCACCTGCACCTCGGCCCCTTCCAGCAAGGCCATGGCTTCCGGCGCCACGCTGTGGGACAGAACAAATTTCATCTTTTTCCTCATCCTTTCCTGGCCAGCCGGGCTTTTGCAAGGCGGATGGCATAATCGATGGAGTTGAGCAGGCTCAGTTCGTTGGCCATACCGGTGCCGGCCTGGTCAAAAGCGGTACCGTGGTCGACGGAGACGCGGATGATGGGCAGGCCCAGCGTCAGGTTGATGCCCTCGACGGCGTCCCATCTGCCTTCCTTCTGGTTGTAGACGAAGCCGACCACTTTGAGCGGGATGTGACCCTGGTCGTGATACATGCACACGACAATGTCATACCATCCGCCGCGGAGCTTCGAGAATACGGAGTCCGGCGGGTAGGGACCGGTGGCGTCGATGCCTTCCGCCCGGGCCGCTTCGATGGCAGGGGTGATCTCTTTGATCTCCTCGTCGCCGAACAGGCCGCCCTCGCCGCAGTGGGGATTGAGGCCGGCCACCGCGACCCGGGGCTTTTCGATACCCAGGTCTTTGCAGGCCTCATTGGACAGGCGGATGACTTCCAGCACGCGATCCTTCCGGACGCGGTCACAGGCCTCGCGCAGGGACACGTGGGTGGAAACGTGGGTGACGCGCATGTTCTGATGCGCCAGCATCATGCAGTACTTCTTCGTACCGGTGTAGTGGGCGTAGATCTCGGTGTGGCCGGAGAAATGATGGCCGGCCAGATTCATGGCTTCCTTGTTCAGCGCGTTGGTGACCGTACCGTCCACCTCGTCGGCCATGGCCATCTCAATAACCTTTCGGACGTACTGGAAAGCGGCGTTGCCGGCTTCCACGGAGACCTGACCGGTTTTCATCATGTCCGCGTCCACCATTTTCATGTCGTACACGTCAATGGTGCCGGGGGTAAACAGCGCCTCGGAAACGGAGGAGACGGAGTGAATTTTGACGTCCTCCCGTCCGACCATTTTTCGGGCCCTGCGCATGATTTCCGCGTCGCCGATAACCAGCGGCCGGCATTCCTCATACAGATCCGTATGCCCGGCCAACGCCTTGATGGTGATTTCCGGCCCGATGGAGGCGGGATCTCCCATGGTGATGCCGATAATGGGCTTGTTCATCTGTCAGTCCTCCCCGTCAGCAGAGCCCGACGGCGGCATTGTCGTCCAGAATCTTCTGAATGGCGGCAATACCCTCTTCCGGTACGTAGTTGAACGGAGCGCGGCAGCGGCCAACCGGATAGCCCAGCATTTCGACGGCCCGCTTGATGATGGTGTTCGGATTGCCGAACTTGAATGCGGCCTGCAGTACAGCGATCGCGTCCTGAGCTTTCTGAGCGCCTTCGAGGTCGCCCGCGATGAATTTATCATAGATGGAAGCGACAGTTTTGGGCCAGATGTTGGCGCGGCCCGCAATGCCGCCGGCGCCGCCTTCCTTCAGGCAGGTCAGGATCGCACCGTCGTTTCCGGCCAGGATGGCGACATCCTTGTCAAGCTCCCGGGTCAGGCGGATGTAGGCCTTCAGGTTTTCGATATCACCACTGGAATCCTTGGCGCCGACAATCACGTCCACGTCGCGGATCAGGTCGCGCACCGTTTCAGGCGCTAGCTTGTTACCCGTACGGGGCGGAATGTTGTACAGGATGATCGGGATGTTCACGTGCTTAGCCACGGCGACATAGTGGTCATACAGTTCTTTCTGGGAGGCCGCACCGAAGCTCGGGGTGATGATGGACAGAACATCTGCGCCCAGCTTTTCGGCCTGCACGCTCTGACGGATGGTATCCCGGGTGCCGATGCAGCCGGTGCCGGCATAAACCGGGACGCGGCCTTTGACCTGGTCGATCATGGCTTCCAGCACTTCGTACTTTTCATTCTCGCTGAGGATGTAGCCTTCGCCGTTGGTGCCGAAAGCGAACAGGCCATGAACACCGCCGGCCAGCAGGCGTTCGATCTGGTTGCGCAGCTCGTGCAGATTCAGGGATTCGTCTTCCTTCATGGGAGTCAGGATCGGCGGGATAATACCTTTGATGTCGACCTTTTTCATGGCGTTTTTCCTCCTGTCAAGACATTTATGATTACCAATGGTTTACATTACCTGGAGATAGATGCTGCGGGCATCGTCCGGCGTGATCTCCCGCATGTTATTGACCAGCAGACGTTTGACCTGCATGCCGGCCTCGACCAGATCGTCCAGGTCGGAAGCGGGCACGCCGAATTCCTGCAGGCTGGTGGGGATTTCCAGGTGTCTGACGATCCCGTCCAGTTTGCTGAGAATCCAGGCGCTCTTTTCCTCGGCGGTCCGGCAGTTGCTGCCGTCATGAGCGCAGCGGTCGTAGCATTCGGCGAAACGCTGGCGGCAGACCGGCTCGTTGAACTTCATCACCGGCACCAGCAGGATGGCATTGGACACGCCGTGGGCAATGTGGTATTTGCCGCCCAGCGGATAGGAAAGGGCGTGCACACCGGTGGTGCCGCTGGCGGTGATGGCCAGTCCGCCGTAGAATGCGGCGATCTGCATGGCGTTCTTGGCAGCCATGGCCTCCGGGTCATCGCAGGCGGGAATGATATTGTTGATGATCAGGTCGAGGCCATGCAGCGCGAAGGTATCGCTCAGCGGATTCGCCTTGTTGCTCGTATAGCACTCGATGCAGTGGGCCAGCGCATCCACGCCCGTAGCCGCCGCGATCTTCCGGGGCAGGTTCTTGATCATCCGGGCGTCAAGGATGACATAATCCGCGATCATGTTATCGTTGACGATGCCGACCTTGAGCTGCTTCTCCGGCACGGCGACGATGGCGTTGGGCGTCACTTCGGCGCCTGTGCCCGCCGTGGTGGGGATCAGGACGATCGGCACGCACTTTTTCGCCCGGCTGGGCGTATCCAGCAGCTCTTTGACCCCGTACTCGTCGGTCACCAGCACGCTGGCCAGCTTCGCAGCGTCCATGACGCTGCCGCCACCGCATGCGACGATCAGGTCGGCGCC
>JBGUIY010000155.1:0-17240 GCA_045113475.1 Christensenellales bacterium
GGTTCACGCGCGCTTCGCCGCCCGCGGGGATCTCCGGCAGTTCACTGACGCCCCCGGCATATGCCTCGCCGTTCAGCAGCGTCTGCCAGCGCAGGCGGTATCCCTTCACCGGCGCGAACAGGCGCAGGCTGCGCACCGTCACGCCGCCTTCGTCCGGCAGCACGTCCATCCACCGGAAAACGTGGCGCACTTCCTGGCATTTCGGCGTTTCCGTACGGTCGCCCAGCAGGATGCCGTTGGTATTGAAATGCCAGTCGGTGGGCCTGTCGCCGTAATCCCCGCCGTATGCCAGACGTTCCCGGCCCGCGGGATTCAGGCACCGCAGGCCCTGGTCCACCCAGTCCCAGATGAACCCGCCCTGATACATGGGATATTTGTCCTCCAGCTTCCGGTACAGGCTGATGCCGCCGCAGGAATTGCCCATGGCGTGGGTATATTCGCAGTTGATGATCGGCTTCTTCGGGGCCCCCTTCAGGTAAGCCTCGATATCAGCGGCTTTGAAGTACATCCTGCTGTATATGTCCGTCGTGTCCGGATAGCGCGGGTCGTTGACCACGCCCTCATAATGCACCAGGCGCGTGGGATCCAGACGGCGGAACTGCATGCTCAGCCCGTACAGATCCTTTCCGCCGTACGCCTCGTTGCCGCAGCTCCACAGCAGCACGCAGGCATGATTCTTGTCCCGCTCCAGCATGTTCAGTCCCCGGCGGAGGATCAGTGCCTGCCAGTCCTCCCGGTCTCCGGGCACCACCCATTCCGGGCCGCCGCTGCGCTGCCAGGAGCCGTGGCTCTCGATGTTCGTCTCGTCGATCACATACAGGCCGTATCGGTCGCACAGACGGTAAAACTCGCTGGTGTTCGGATAGTGACAGGTACGCACAGCATTGACGTTCATGCCCTTCATCAATTTGAGGTCGCGCACAATCATGTCCCGTGTCACGACCCGGCCACGGTCGCAGTCGAATTCGTGGCGGTTCACACCGTGGAACACGATGCGCCTGCCGTTGAGCCACATGATCCCGTCCTTCAGCTCAAACTGGCGGAACCCGACCTCCGTCCGGCTGACTTCAGCCACGCCGTTCCCGTCCCGCAGCGTCACCGTCAGGGTGTAGAGCGCGGGATCCTCCCCGTTCCACAGCCGGACCCCGGGCACCTCGCGGCAAAGACTGATCTCTTCTTCGGCAGGCAGCGTTTCCCGCAGGAGCACGTTCCCTTCCCGGTCCGTCAGCGTGATCCCGGCTTCGCCGCGCGGACGGTCCACCAGCAGCCGCAGGTCCAGATGCGCCCTGGCATAATCCTCCGACAGCGGCGTACGCACGCGGATATCCCGCAGATGGGTCCGGGGTTCAAAGGTCAGCGTCACGTCCCGATGGATGCCGCTGAACCGCCAGAAGTCCTGATCCTCCACCCAGGAACCGGTACAGCGCTTGAAAACGCGTACCGCCAGCAGGTTCCCGCCGGGATGGACAGCCGGCGTGATGTCAAAGCTGTGGGGCGTAAAGCTGTCCTCCGCGTACCCGGTAAAGCTGCCGTTCACCCATACCGCCAGCGCCGCTTCCGCCGCTTCAAAGGTAAGCACGATCCGGGGCGAAGCGCACTCCGTCTCAGTCAGGTCAAACCGGCGCAGCAGGGTCACGGTCGGATTATAGATTTCAGATACCTGCGGCGGTACCAGGTTTTCATGCCCGTCCCAGGGATACTGCGTGTTCACATAGTGGGGCGGATCCCATGCCGGATACTGGAGCTGGAACTCCCCGGGCACCTCCATCGGGCACAGTTCAATGCCCTCCGTCTCCCCCCGCAGGAGGCATTCCGGCGCTTCGGAAGGATTCACCGCCAGGTGAGCCTGCCATATCCCGTTGAGCGGGCGGCGCAGCGAAGTTTCGGCCCGCTCCGCTTCCGCGGGGCAGGCATAGATCAGGTGATCGGAATGGGGCGGAAGCTCGCCCACCGAGAAAACAGTCGGGTCAGACAGCCAGGACAGTTCAAAATTCATCACGGGCACCTCCAGTGTTCCAATTACACACTCAATAAACCTGATACACGCCAGCAAGCATCAGCAGGCAGAAGAAATACAGGCAGTTATCGTAATAGCGGCGTTTCCCTTTCCGCAGGGGCGTTTCCCAGAACCTGCGCAGGTATTCCTCCGCCCAGGGGCCTTCGCTTGCGATGGATGCGGCGGCCAGCACCGCCGTGATGGCCACCGGATGCATGGCAGGCTCGTCCGCGGGCGTACCGTCCAGCTGATAGGCCCGGTATTCCGTTTCCGGGATCCCGTGAAAGAAGTCCTGAAGCGCCGCTGCCACCCTGGCGGTATCTTCCCTGCGGCCGTACCACAGGGTATCCAGGGCGATGTTCATGGCGACCCTGTAGGCATCGGAATAATAGGCGTAGTTTTTGCCGAACATGAATCTCGGCGTGCCGTCATATTCCGCGTATTCAGGACTCATACCGGTAACGGGATGGGCGCTCCGGACGATATAAGCGCGGCTGGCGTCCGCCGCTTTCTTCCAGAATCCCCGGTCGGCCGGATCGGCGCGCTCCGCGAAGACCTCGTAGAAATGCGGCAGATGGTAGCTGGGATCGGAATAGTCCGCCTCTGGCACAAACCGGATCAGATGATTGCTTTCGTCCCACATGGCCCGCCCGCCGGGGACAAGCTCAGGCTGGTGCACACAGTGACGCAGGATCTCCCGGGCCTGGGCCTCATAATCGAATATGCCCGTCCCATTGCCCCAGCGGGCCGCCGCCAGAAAGAGGGCCATGGCAAAGTATTCCTCCCCGTCCGGCGCGGGGCCTTCGGCGTTATGCCTGCCCTTCAGGTCCACCGACCAGGCAAAATACCCTGCGTGCTTACCACTGTCCAGATACATGTACCGTCTGGAAAACTGCCAGAGCCTGTCAAAGATGTCCTTCCGGTCCATCTGCACGCACATCATCATGCCGTAGCTCATGCCTTCCGTTCGGGCGTCCACATTGCCTGTATCCACCATACAGGCGCTGTCTTCGTCCACCGGATGGTAAAAGCATTCCTCAGGATCGAAAAAGATCGTCCGGAAACAGGCTTCCACCCGCTCCAGCGCTTCACGTTCGCTGATCCCCACGCGGGCAAACTGATTGGGATACCGCCTTTCCATACCGCACGTCTCCTTCCGGTTTCCGCCGGGTGATTTTGCCGTGAATACACGCCTGTTATTATAAAGAATAATCCGCCGGTTGGCAAGCAAAAACAGCGTTCGGCAGGGGCCAAACGCTGCTGATCGAATCATCAGTTTCCGGCTGATGCAAACCTTATTCTGTCGTGAGATCGGCATAAACCGCGCCGACCATGCGGCAGAGATCGTCCGACGCAAGGATGATCTGCTCGCCGCGCTTGCCGGCGCTCACGGAGATGGCATCAAAGAGCTGCGCCGTCTCATCGATATAGGTCGGAAACAGCTTTTTCATGCCCACGGGCGAGCAGCCGCCACGCAGATAGCCCGTCAGGGGCAGAAGCTCCTTGAGGGGCAGCATTTCCACCCGCTTATGTCCCGATGCCCTGGCCGCCTTCTTCAGGTCCAGTTCCCGGCTCACCGGGATACAGCAGACGATGTGCCCGCCTTTGTCATCCACGCAGACGAGCGTTTTGAATACGCTGTCCGGATCCAGATGCAGCTTCTGCGCTGTCAGGTTACCGTCGAAATTGCCGTCCTCCACGTCGTAGGACATGGAGCGGTAGGGAACGCCCTGGGCCTCCGCAATGCGCATCACGTTGGTTTTGTTCCGACTGTCCATGCGTCCCCCTCCTTCCAACCGGTCATTCGTCGGAGATCAGCCCCACAGGATCGCCAGTGCCGGCACCACCTGCTTTTTGCGCGATACCACGCCCGGCAGGAATACATGCCCGTCGCCCACGTCGTTCAGCCCGAAGGCCTGGCGGATGATCTCCCGGTCGCCCGCGTACAGCAGCTCCGTGCCTTCCTTGAGCACGTCTGTGATCATCAGCAGATACATGTCGTAATGCTTTTCGTCCCGCAGCGTCTGCATATGCTCGGACAGTTCATCCACACGGCGGAGCATGCGTCCCGAATCCATGGTGGTGATCTGGCTGATGCCGACCCTGTGGTCGCCCAGATGGAATTCCTTGAAATCCGTCTTCAGCAGCTGATCGGCAGGCTTGTCCGCGGACTGGCTGGCGGAAAATACTTCCATACCCAGGCTGTCCAGTTCCAGGCCCGCGATGCGCGCCAGGCGCTCCGCCAGGCGGCGGTCCCGCGGCGTCGCGGTCGGGGACTTGAACATGACCGTATCGGACACGATGGCAGCGGCCATGAGCCCCGCCAGTTTCTCGCCCGGCATGAGGCCCTGCTCCTGATACATGGTCGCCACGATGGTCGTGGCCGAGCCCACCGGCTCGTTCCGCATGAACACCGGATAGCCCGTCATGACGTCCCCCAGGCGGTGATGATCGATGATGCCGATCAGTTCCGCCTGTTCCAGGCCGGGCACGGACTGTCCCACCTCGTTGTGGTCCACCAGCACGACCCGCTTGCGGCGGGGGCGCAGCAGGTGGTAGCGGCTCAGCGCGCCCACCACGCGGCCGTTTTCGTCCAGCACGGGATAGCTGCGGTGGCGGCTCTGCAGTACGGTCTCCCGTACGTCGTCCAGAAAGTCGTCCCGGTGGAAGGTGACCAGATCGTCCGTCTCCGCGATGCGGCTGACGGGGATCGCCTGATACAGCAGCCGCGCCGCGCGGTAGGCCTCGCAGGGAGTGGCGATCAGGCAGGTGTCCGCGCTGCAGTCGCGGTATTTCTCGGAAAGGGTACTCTGGCAAAGGATTACGGTGCTGGCCGGAAGGGCCAGGGCGCGCTCCAGCACGTCCTCCTGCTGTCCGCATACGATGATCGAACCGGGCTTCACGCCCTTCAGAGGTTCGCCCGCCGTGGGCAGCGCGATCACCACCTCGCCCGAGATCGTGTCGAACATCTGATCCTCGCTGTTCAGCACGTGCCCCTCCAGCGCGGCCAGTACGTTGAATACCGGCACGTCCTTTACCATCGGAGTACGGATGGAGTCCATATCGCTCTGGGCGATGCTGCTGGAAGTGATTACGCCGAACAGCGAGCCGTCCTCGTTGGTCACGGGCAGGATGTTGAAACCATCCCCGTCCTTCAACACCTCCCAGGCATGGCTGACCGGCACGTCCTTGCTCAGCAGCGGCGGCTGGTCGATCTCGATGTCCTTCACCTGGGTGCGCACCGTGGGCAGGAACATGGGCGGCTCAAAGCCGAAGCGCTTCAGCAGGAAAGCGCTCTCATCGTTCAGATGGCCCAGCCGGGCCGGCACGTAACCGTTGTCGCCCAGCGCGTTCATCAGGCTGGCGTAAGCGATGGCCGAGACGATGGAGTCCGTGTCAGGATTGCGATGGCCGCAGACGTAAGTGGTATTCATGGCTGCCTCCAATTACTGTATACGGTATGGAATGCCGTTATAATCGCAATAGTGAGCGCCTAAGCTGCCGTCGCATACAGTGACTGTCAGTTTCGGGCACTCTGAAAAGGCGAAGTCGCCTATTTTGTTGACCCGTTCGGGGAGATTGAGGCTCATCAATTCAGCGCAGTTCCAGAAAGCGGCGTACCCGATCTCTCGCAGGTTTTGAGGCAGCTGCAGTTCAGTCAGGCTGCTGCAATCGTTAAAGGCCCAATCTCCGATTTTTGTCACCCTTTCTCCAACCGTCATCCGTGTCAGGGAATCACAGTGATAGAAGGCTATCATTCCGATTGATTCTACACTTCCAGGGATTTCTGTCAGCCGCAATTCACGGCAGTCATAAAACAGGTAATCAGGAATCAGGGTCAGGCCTTGCGGCAGATCAGCCTGCCGCAGGGAACTGCAATAGCTGAACGCCGCCTCGCCGATTTCCGTAACTGAATCCGGGACGTTCACTCTTTCAAGCGCAGAACACTCAAAGAATGCCCTGCCTCCAATTCTCTGCAAGCCTGCGGGCAGATCCACCGTCTTCAGGCCCCGGCACCGGAAGAACGCGCTGTCATCAATTGCAATGACGCCATCCGGCACGGTATAGTGATCACTTTCAGCGGATATCGGGTAATAAAGCAGCCGATGGTCCGTATTGCTGATCAGCGCTCCGTCAGCAAGTGACAGGAACTCGTGCTCCGGCGAAATGTCAATGTGATCCAGACCCGGGCAGTCCGTAAAGGGATTGACACCAACAGCCATCAGACTGTCCGGCAAGGAGACCCCGGTCAGCGAGATGCAGCCGAAAAAGGACTGATCCGAGAGTGATTCAAGCCCTTCCGGAAGATACGCCTTTTGCAGTCCGGTACATCCGATAAAGGCACATTCGTCGATCTGCATCAAGCCAGCCGGGAAAATGACCTCTATCAGATCTGCACAGTTTGCGAAAGCATAATTGCCGATTTCCGCAACGCCGGCCGGTACAGTGATGACCGCGTCGCCGCATCCTGCCGGGTAGCTGAGCAGGCAGTCATCATCCTTACATATCAGCGCGCCTTTTTTTACAGTAAAGGCAGCGCACGTCTCCGGTATCGAGATCGTTTTCAGGCTCCTGCAATCATAAAACGGATTCCATCCGGCCTCTGCCAGGCTCTCGGGGAGATGAACGGCCGTCAGCGCCGGACAGAGACAGAAGGCGTACTCGCCGATTTCTGTAACGCCTTCCGGCACAGTAATTTCCTCCAATTCTTCCTGTCCGTTCAGCGCCAAATCAGCAATTCTCGTCACAGCCAGGCCGTCCAGCTCCGCCGGGAGTGAAATCTTCCCCTCACAGCCGGCAGCTTTGATGATCTCGGCCGTTCCGTCTTCTTGGACACGATAGGTATAGGTGACGCCATCCACGTACGCATCCTTCTGAACAGCCGGATCGGCCCCGAACTCCAGCCTGATTTGCTGCAAAAGGGTGTCAATGGCCGTGGAATGCTCTGAGAACGACGCTGTGCCCACACCCAGTGAAATGGCTATGACAAGGAAAGCGGACAGGACTCTGGCCGGAATCCGCATCGTCAGCACTCCTCGACAACGATTCTCGCGCCTTCCACCTGGCAGACGCGGACGGTCTTGCCCTTGTCGATGAACTGGCCTTCGGAGACCACGCTCACCCGCCGGTCGCCGAAGAGGACGATTCCCGCCGGACGGAGCAAGGTTTCAGCCACACCGGTATCACCGACACTGAGCGGCGCCTCGGCTTTCACGGTTTCACCTGCCGTGCCGCCCTCTTTCATGAATACCTTGGAGCGGCTCAGCCGGCCCTTGGAAGCGGAACGGAGGGAGATGACCAGGCATACCACCACCAGGATCAGCACCCCGATCATCATCAGCGAGCCAACCATCGCGCCGTAGTTGATCCAGGTAAAGACCACCGCACCGGCAAGGAGCAGGACACCGGAGAAACCCACGAAGCCGAAGCCCGGCAGGAACATCTCGATCACGACCAGCGCCAGGCCGATCAGCAGGCACAGGATGGTCGGCAGATTATTGATAACGAACTGCATAAACGATACCTCCTGACATTATATGATAAATGGGAACAGTATGATTATTCATGCTGTGCAAGCTCCGCCAGCCGGTCCCGCACCGCCTGCAGGTCATGCCAGGCTTCCCGCTTCTTCTGCCCGGTCTCGTCCCTCAGCAGCGCTGAAGGATGATAGGTCGGCATAAACCAGATGCCGTTCTTTTCGACGAACCGGCCCCGGTCGCGGGTCACGCGGAAGTTATCCCCCAGGGTGTAACGGCCAGCCGTCGCGCCGAGCAGCAGGATGATCTGCGGCCTGACCAGGGCGAACTGCATGCGCAGATAGGGCAGGCAGGCCGCCGCTTCCTCCGGCTCGGGCACGCGGTTGCGGGGCGGCCGGCACTTGACGATGTTGCAGATGTAGACCTCTTCGCGGGTCAGGCCGATGCTCTCCAGCATTCTGGTCAGCAGCTGGCCCGCCGGCCCCACAAAAGCCAGCCCGCTGCGGTCTTCCTCGAAACCAGGCCCCTCGCCGATCAGCATCAGGCGGGCATGCGGGTTCCCCTGACCGGGCACCTTATGGCGGATCTCCCGGCAGAGCGGACAGGATTGGCACTCTTCGATCATGCTGTGCAGCGAGTCCCAGCTGACTTTCATTGGATGCCTCCCAGCAGCGTTTTCAGGAAAACGGTCACGCTCTGGCGGACGAAAGAAAACATGCTGAACAGCAGCGCCAGCAGCGCGAACAGAATGACGGCGCCCACCAGCCAGGCGTAAAAATCACCCACCCGGCTGACGTTCCGCCAGAAACGGAGGCGTTCACGGTGCGTTTTCCGCTCCTCCTCCGCAAATGGATCATACACGTTTCATTCCTCCAGCCACGGCAGTCAAATGTAATCCATCCAGGGCAGCGCCTCATCGTCCCGTCCTGTCAGACGGCCTTCGGCGCTCAGCTGCGCGAATCCCTGCTGCCGCAGCGCCTCATACAGCACCACCGCCACGGAATTGCTCAGGTTCAGCGAGCGGGCTTCCGCCCGCATCGGAATACGGATACAGCGGTCATACACCCGGCTCAGCAGGGACTCCGGGAGGCCCTTCGTCTCACAGCCGAACACCAGCGCGTCCTCCGGACCGTAGCGCACTTCCGTGTACGCACGTGGCGCCTTGGTGGTGGCAAAATGGTAGTTCGTATCCGGAAACTCCGCCATGAACTGCTCAAAGGAGGGCAGCACCCGGATATTGACCATGCTGAAGTAGTCCAGGCCGGCACGCTTCAGGTATTTGTCCTCCAGGCGGAACCCCAGGGGCTCGATCAGGTAGAGATCAGTGCCCGTTGCAGCGCAGGTACGGGCGATATTGCCTGTATTCTGGGGGATCTCCGGCGTGTACAGGACGATCTTCATGCCTCTTCCCCCGTCAGCGCCTGCCTGAGTCCCAGGAGCTGGATGTCGGTCATGGCTTCCGTCAGCCGGTCCGGCAGGAAATCCAGCTCCCGCAGATCCCGGCCCCAAATGTCCGCATCGGCAAGCGCGGCATAGCACAGGCTGTCCGCCTGCATGTCCCAGCTCAGGCGGCTGAAGGAATGGAGCGCCTTTTCATCCCGGGTCAAAGGCTGGTCCCGCAGCGCTTCCTGCGGCAGATAATAGGCGTCACCGGCCCGCCGGACTCCGGCAAAAAGCATGATCAGCACCGCAAAGGCCTGGATCAGCCGCGGCGTCTTTTCACTCATCAGCGGCAGGATATGCAGCGTCCAGCTGTCGATCAGGCCGTCCGCGAGGTCCCTGAGCCGCAGGGACGCGGGCTTGAAGGACAGGTAGCGGCAGGCCTGGATGACCGCCTCATTCCTGCCCTCCGGCGGCATCTGCGGCATCAGCTCATCCTGCAGCAGGTGGCCGAACCAGGGGCGCAGGTCCGGATCATTCATACAGTCCGCCACCGTGTCCAGCCCCATCAGGATCCCCGCGGGCGTCAGCAGGCATTCCGCCCTCGCCTTCAGCATCACTTCGGCACTGACCACCGAAAACTCTCTAACGGCCAAATGTGTCCTCCTCAGTCGCCCGGGAACTGCCGTCCCAGTCGATCCCCTCTGTCCTGCGCGTCATGTAGGCGTCATTTTCCGAAAGCTTTTTGACCAGCTTCCAGCTGACGATGAACATGGCAATCACATAAACCACGAACACGGCGATCATCACGCCCTGCTCGGTATTGGTGGCGATAAAGTCGAAAGCGCCGTGAGCCAGGGCCGGCACCGCCACTGAAAGAACGGCCGCCCGGCGCGCCTGCTCGGGTTCACCGGCCAGAGTATACTTCTTCGCCGCGCCGTACCAGGCGCCCATGAACACGGAAAAACAGATATGGGCGGGAATGGATACCAGTCCGCGCATCAGCAGCACGCCGCTGCCGTACCGGATCAGGTACATGATGTTCTCCGCCAGGGCAAATCCGGCGGAAACCGCCACAGCATACACCATGGCGTCAAAGGTGCAGTTAAAAGCTTCATGCTTCCAGGTGCGCCAGCGCAGCACCGCGTATTTGCTGATCTCCTCGCCGACACCGACCACGATGAACCACTGCAGCAGCTGGAACAGGAGCGCCTTGCGGCCCAGTACCCTGCTCAGCACAAACAGCCCTGCCGATTCCAGCAGCATCGCCAGCAGCACGGAAGCGGCGCCCAGCCCCACCAGCGTCCAGATCAGCCTGGGCGGTTCGGGCTCCAGGGAGTCCTTTTTCCTGACATACCCGAGCAGCAGCAAAGCCGGAACGATGGCCAGCAGGATCATCCGGGTTGCCGGTACGGCAAACACCAGTTCAAACAGCAGTTCGATCAGGAAACCTATCAAGAGGCATACCTCCTCTATTCATGTAACGTTCGTATCATACCACAAGATACGCCTGTACGTCAAACTGCTCGCAGGCAGCGTCCTGCCGCAGATAAAGCGGATGGTGGGGATGTCCTTTTCTGCTCCGCTGGCCGAAGCTGACCCAATCCGCACCGTGCTTTTCAGCGATCCCGGCGAATTCCCGCAGCAGATCCATCAGATACGGCCTTTTCTCGATCATCGTACCCCAGGCTGCCCACACAACGGGATGTTCGGAGAGCCCCAAGGCATAATCAAAGGCTGCGGCATTGCCTTCCCGCAGGGTCGCGGGATAATCGCAGGTCATGTCGTTGGGGTCCGTGGCCCGTTGGGCACACAGGTTCAGCATCATGAAGGAGTCGAAGCCGTTGCGCAGGGCTACGCGCTCCACACTCTGCAGCGTCGGGTCCAGATGGTCCGGCCGGGCGGTGGAGGGGTTGATGCCGATGCAGATGAGCGGCCTGCTGCCCCGGGTGCCCAGCAGATACCTGTATTCCGTATAGGCGGGCGGCACAAAGAGCCACCGGCTGACGTCGTAGTCAGCCTGCGGCTGCTGCGCCTGCTCCAAAGCAGGCAAAAAGGGCAGAATTTCCATCTGCCCGATATCCCCGGAGGGTACATGACGCCGCAATACGGTATCGCTCATGGCGCAGCCTCCCTGTTTGCTTTGATTCTGTTATTGCTTCAGCCGCTTGTCCGACTTGCGGGCCAGCCAGTCGCCCACGGACTGGAAGACCTGCACCAGAATGACCAATACCACCAGCGCCGCCAGCAGGACCGCCTGGTTATAGCGCTGCTGGCCCTGGGTGATTGCCAGATTGCCCAGGCCGCCGCCGCCGACCGCGCCGGACATGGCGGTATAACCGAGGATCGTGGTGATGGCCGTGGTGAAGCTGGTGATCAGGGACGGCACGCTCTCCGGCAGCATCACATGAAAGACCGTCTGCCAGGTGGTGGCGCCCATGGACAGCGACATCTCGATGATGTTCGGGTTCACCTCGCGGAGGGAGCCTTCCACCAGTCGTGCCACGAACGGGAACGCCGCGATCACCAGCGGCACGATGACCGCCGCGTTGCCCACCGCCTTGCCGACGATGGCGCGGGTGATGGGCATCAGGACGACGATCAGGATGATGAAGGGCGCGGAGCGCAGCAGGTTGATCATGCCGTTGAGGAAACGCATGAGGGTGCGCGGCAGGGGGCGGATGCCCTTGGAATCGCCTGTCACCAGGATCACGCCCAGCGGCAGACCGATCAGGATGGCGAACAGCGTCGCCATCAGGGTGATATACAGGGTAACGCCTGTCTGGCGCAGGAACTCGGTACGGATGACCTCCCAGGCCTTCGCCAGCTTATCGGGATTGAAATATGTCTGAATATAGCTGTTCACTGGTCGGCCTCCTCTTTCCCGGCTGTCCTGGCGCCGTCCTGCGTGTATTCCACATCCACCTGCACCGTCACATCCGGCGTGGCGCTCAGGTACTTGACTGCCGTGGCAAGTTCATCCGGCCCGCCGGGGATATTCAGCAGCATGTTGCCGTACACCTTGCCGCCCAGCGTCCGCGTGGTCGCCGAAAGGATATTCGCGGTCAGGCCGCAGTCGATGGCCATGGAGGCGATCAGCGGCTTCGTCGCGGCGGCCGCGCCCTGGAACACCAGACGCACCATCTGCTGGTGCGCGGTCCCGAAGGAATCGATCCCCTCGGTCATGTCGGGATATACCAGCGCCTTGGTGGCGGCGGCCTTCGGGTTGGAGAAGACCTCGCTCACCTCGCCCTCCTCCACCACCGTGCCGCTGTCCAGGATGGCCACGCGGTTGCAGATCTCCTGAACCACGCTCATCTGGTGCGTGATGACGATGATGGTGATGCCCAGTTTCCGGTTGATATCGCGGATCAGCTCCAGAATCGCGTGGGTGGTCTTCGGATCCAGCGCGGAGGTCGCTTCGTCGCAGAGCAGTACCTTGGGGTCCGTCGCCAGCGCGCGGGCGATTGCCACGCGCTGCTGCTGGCCGCCGGAGAGCTGGGCGGGATAGGCGTTGGCCTTCTGCGGCAGGCCCACCGTCTCCAGCAGAGAGAGGGCGCGCTCCTTCGCCTCCGACTTGGGGGTATTGTTCAGCTTCAGCGGCAGCATCACATTTTCCAGGCAGGTGCGCTGCATCAGCAGGTTGAAGGACTGGAAGATCATGGTGATCTGCCGCCGCGCCTGGCGGATTTCATGTTTGGACAGCAGGCCCAGGTCCACGCCGTCCCAGACGACGCTGCCCTCAGTCGGCCGCTCCAGCATGTTGATGCAGCGTACCAGGGTGCTCTTGCCCGCGCCGCTCATGCCAATGATGCCGTATATGTCCCCGTCCTGTATCGTCAGGCTCACATGCTTCAGCGCATCCAACGGGCCGTCCGAGGTCACGAAGCTCTTAGACAGGTTACGCAGTTCGATCATGCGAAAAAACCTCCAGAATGAAAATACACACCGGCAGCGCAGGCTGCCGATGTGTATGCAGCTTGACAGACCTATTTTACCGGATTATGGGCTGTCTGTCAAAGACTTTGTACATTTCGCAGATTACTTGGCGATGCCCAGCTTGGCCAGGTCGCTCTGCTGGCCGCCGTACAGGGCCATGGGCTCCACGTGGATGCCCGCGATGGTCACCAGGTGCGTGCCGTTGCCGGCGTTGAAGGAATCCTGATAGGGCTGGTGAGCGAAGTAGTTCGCGAACACGTCGCCGTTCTCCACGAATTCGTTCGGGGTCACATAGTCGGTGACTTCCTTGACGTCCAAGGTGATGTTCTTTTCAGCCAGGATTTCGGCGGCAATCTTCAGCACTTCCACGTGGGGAACGGGGGTCGCGGCCACGCTGATGGTGGTGCCGGCCAGGGCGGCGTAATCCACGGTGGCGTCGAAGCCGTCGGTCACGTTTTCAACCGTCGCCACAGCGCTGCCGGCATAGGTCTCGTTGATGAAATCGACGACTTTCTGGCTCTGCAGCGCAGCAGCCAGGGCTTTCGCGGCGTCGGTGGTCTCGTTGCCTTCCTTGACGCTGACGACGTTCACGTACGGGGAATTGGCGTCTTCGATCAGCAGGGAATCCGTCACGGGATTCAGGCCGGCCTGCAGCGCAAAGTTGTTATTGATGATGGCATAGTCCACGTCGCCCTTGATCTCGGGCACCAGCGCGGCCTCGACCTCATAGAGCTCGATCTCGATGCCGTCCTTGGTGGAGGCGATGTCGTTCTTGGTGGCTTCCAGGCCGGCGCCGTCCTTCAGGGTCAGCACGCCGTAGGTCTGGAGCAGCAGCAGCGCGCGGCCTTCGTTGGTCGGGTCGTTGGGCACCGCGATGGTAACGGTCTCCGCCAGCGCGGAAACAGCGGTCAGGGTCAGCAGGGACAGGACCAGCAGAACAGTCAGCAGCTTTTTCATGAGATTTCTCCTTTCAGTCGACACACTTTGAATTATTGATAGAATACACGGTCCCGTGACGGATGTCAGTCGTTCGGTTCCCGGGCATTCGGTCAATCGCAGCTCCGATCCGGATCATGTCATTCCCTCCTCTAACTGAAAAACAGACACCCTGCGGCGTCTGTCATAAAGAAGGAAGGACCTTCCGGATGAATCGTCAGGCAGCAGCCGCAGCAATCGAAACATGGCACATGCACATCTGCATGCACCAGCGGCGCATCCCCATCATAACGTTCAGCTTCATGGCGGCTACTCCTTTCTTCAGGATTACAGATAACTTAGCACACCGGCAGCGGTATGTCAAGCGTATTTTAACAGGTTTGTGTATTTTGGCTGTATTTCATTTCCCGCTTGCGCGTCTGACGAAAGCGTCTGTCACATCCGCCAGGGCGGTCTCGCAGTCGACACCGCGCAGCCGCGCCAGGCTGACGCAGTCGAACAGCAGCCCGCCCAGCAGCTTCCCGGCATCCCTGTCCCCCGCTTTCAGACGATCCAGTGCTTTTCCGATGCGCCCATAAATATCCGCTTCATTCACTGCGCCGGCCTCGCCCGTTTTGCGCAGCACCTTCTGGGCGCGCATGAGGGGCGGCAGGGAGGCGGGGATATCCGCCAGCACGTCGGCAATGTCCTTCTGGCCGCGCTCTTCGCGCTTGATGGCCTCCCAGTTCCGGGTGACTGCTTCGGGCGTATCCGCCTGCACGTCAGAAAAGATATGGGGATGCCGGTGGATCATTTTCCGGCAGATGGCGGTGGTGACGTCGCTCAGAGTCAGGGTGCCGTACTGGTCGCCGATATTGGCCTGAAAAACCACCTGCAGCAGCACGTCACCCAGTTCGTCTGCGGTATGAAGCCAGTCCTCCTCGCGGATGGCCTGGGTCACCTCGTAGGCTTCTTCGATCAGGTAGGGCCGCAGGGATTCGTGGGTCTGGGCCCTGTCCCAGGGGCAGCCCCCCGGCCCGCGCAGGATCGCCATGATGCGCACCAGGTCCTGCACGGTGAAGCGTTCCTTGCGGATCAGGGGCTGCGGCGCGATGTACAGGGCGGCCGTATGGTCGAACCTGCGCTGACGGTCCAGATCCTGCAGGGCGATCTGCTTTCCTGCGCGCCGGCTGTCGCCGGAAGGCGCGTACCAGGTGCAGGGACAGTCTGCGCCGAACCAGTCGATCAGCCGCAGCTTGATCTCCCCCGCCAGCAAGGCGCTGTCTATTTCCACCACCAGCAGTTCCTCGTCCCCCAGGGCGCCGGGCAGGGCGTCCGCGGCGCAGACGCGCGCGTCAGGATGCCGCAGCCGCAGCGCGTCGAACAGGCCGGCTCCGGGCAGCAGACGCAGCCTTTCCGGAACCTTCTTCATCAGCAGGCGGACACTCTCGTCCCACTGGGCGTCCAGCACGGCGTACACGAGCGGCGCGGCGTCCGCAGCCTCCAGCACGGCGCCGGCCAGCGCCGCGTTCAGGCTGTCGAAATCTTCCGCGGTCTCGTACAGCGGATCCAGCGAACTGTACGCGATCCCCTGTCTGTCGAGATAAGCGGCTGCGGGCGTCTGCGCTGTGCGCAGGATCACCTGCTTCGCCTGCTTCATCGCCTCCAGCGCGCCGAGGGTCAGCCCGTCGGCGCTGACGCCCAGACTGACGACCGTGATCTCGTTCATGCCTCTCCGCTCCTTTCGTTCCGCGCCAGCCATACGGTGAGGACGGCGATATCCGCCGGAGAGACCCCGGGGATCCGGGAGGCCTGCCCCAGCGTGGCGGGCTGCTGGCGGCTCAGCTTCTGCCTGGCCTCGATGCGCAGGCCGGAAATGTCCTGATAGGGCAGGCCGGCAGGCAGCGTTTTGCTTTCCATCACCCTCGCCTGGGCGATCTGCGACTGCTCCTTGCTCAGGTAACCCTCGAATTTGATCTGCAGTTCCGCCTCCTCCACGGCGGCGGAAAGATACCTGCCCCAGCCTTCGGGCACCGTCAGGTGCTCTTCCGGACGGCGCAGCAGAGCGTCCATGCGTTCGCTCCGGATGCGCTTCACCAGTTCATCGATCTGGGCGGCCTTTTCCGCGGTGCGGCTCATTCGCTCGTCGGTAGCCAGTCCCAGTTTCCGGGAGAGCTCCGTCAGCCGCAGGTCCGCGTTGTCCTGCCGCAGATACAGGCGGTATTCGGCACGGCTGGTCATCATGCGGTAAGGCTCGTCGGTCCCCTTGGTGGTCAGGTCGTCGGTCATCACGCCGATGTAGGCCTGATCTCTGCCCAGCGTGAAAGGCGCTTCTCCCCGCAGGTAGGTCACCGCGTTGATGCCGGCCATCAGGCCCTGGGCCGCCGCCTCCTCATAGCCGGACGTGCCGTTGATCTGGCCCGCCGTGAACAGGCCGGGCACCTGGCGGACGCCCAGCGAGGCGCTCAAAGCGGTGGGATCGATGCAGTCATATTCGATGGCATAGGCCAGCCTGGTCAGCACCGCGCGGTTCAGGCCCCTGATGGAGCGGTACATAGCCACCTGTACCTCCCTGGGCAGGCCGCTGGACATGCCCTGGATATACCATTCCGGATAGTCCAGCCCCTCCGGCTCGATGAACAGCTGGTGCCGGTCCTTGTCGGCAAAGCGGATGACCTTGTCCTCGATGGAAGGGCAGTACCGCGCGCCGGTGGAGTGCAGCTTGCCGGAATACATGGGCGCCAGATGGATGTTCTTGCGGATGATCTCGTGGGTCTGCTCGTTCGTCCAGGTGAGATAGCAGACGGCTTTGTTCACAGGCGGCGTATCCGTCAGGAATGAAAACGGAGTCACAGGTTCGTCGCCGTTCTGGACCTCCATCTGGTCAAAGTCGATGCTGCGCGCGTCCACCCGGGCGGGGGTGCCCGTTTTGAAGCGCCGCAGGGTGAGGCCGCAGTCCATCAGGGAAGCGGAAAGCCTGTTGGCGGGCAGCAGCCCCTGAGGGCCCTGGTCCCACATCTGGTCGCCGATGATGATCTTGCTCTTCAGGTAAACGCCGGTGCAGACTACCACGGCCGGGCATTCTATCTCCCCGCCGTCCTGGGTCCTGACCCCCGCGACCCGGCCGCTGCTGATCAGGATCTCGGTGGCTTCCGCCTGGATCACCGTCAGGTGCGGCTGGCGGAAGAGCGCCCGCAGCATCCGCAGATGGTAGGCCCGCTTGTCCTCCTGGGCGCGCAGCGAGCGCACAGCCGGGCCCTTGCCCGTATTCAGCATCCGTCCCTGGATCAGCGCGTCGTCCGCCGCCAGGCCCATTTCCCCGCCAAGGGCGTCCACCTCGCGCACCAGATGGCCTTTGCCCGTACCGCCGATGGACGGGTTGCAGGGCATCAGCCCGACCGATTCCAAATTCAGGGTGAGCAGCACCGTGTCCATGCCCATCCGCGCCGCGGCCAGGGCCGCTTCGCAGCCTGCGTGTCCCGCGCCGATCACCGCTACCTGTGTCTTCATACGTTCTCCCCATGGCCAGATTC
>JBGUIY010000156.1:0-4378 GCA_045113475.1 Christensenellales bacterium
TGCTGATGGGTAATCCAGATCATCAAACAATATACGGTGTAGCGGGGGCCCCTGGGCATCCCGTGCGCGGTGCGCGAGGCGCTTGCGCCCGCGGTGCGCGCGCGATACAACCGCCATAACGTGACATAATGATTCAAGTGGATGTATGCGAGGTCGTGTTCGTTATTGAAGCAATTTCTACGCCACGAGGGTGGCGGCCCAGGGGCCGCCGCTACATCGTGATATTCCGGCGATACTTCTTACCCACGTCATGAACGATGATCAGGAAACAAAAAAGCCATGGCCTTGCAGTGAACTGCCTTGCCATAGCTTTTATATTGGATTGGAGCCCCCGCTCCAGAGTCATTCACGGGCTTCGCCGTCCTGCCGGGGCTTTTCCGCTTTCTCCGGCACGGTGACCTTCGCCCACAGCACGCGGCGGTCGACGATCTCCTCCGTTTCGATGCTGAGCCCGCAGGCCGTCACCGACACATGGTCGCCGTCCTTCGGGATCGAAGTCAGGCGGCTGAAGATCAGGCCGCCCAGGGTATCGTACTCGTCGCTTTCGGGGATCTTCACCTTGAGGGTCTCGGCCACATCCTCCAGCCAGCAGGAGCCGGCGACGCGCCAGACGTTCGGCCCGATCTGCTGGATGTCAGAGGGCCGCTCCCGGTCGTACTCGTCGTAGATGCTGCCCACGATCTCCTCCAGCAGGTCCTCCATGGTGATCAGGCCGGCGGTGCCGCCGTACTCGTCCACCACGATCGCCAGATGGGTCTTGCGCTTGCGCATCTCCTGGAACAGCACGTCCGTGCGCACCGTTTCGGGCACGAAGTAGGCCGGACGCAGGATGTCCTTCAGCTTCCGGGCGTTTCCGCTGGTCAGGTTCAGCAGGATATCGCGGGTGGTTGCGGTACCCTTGATATCGTCCAGGTTCTCCCCGTACACCGGGAAGCGGGAAAGCCCGCTTTCACGGATCGTGCGCAGGATGTGCTGGTTGCTGTCCTCCAGCTGCAGGGCCACCATGGTGGTACGGTGCGTCATGCAGTCCGCGGCCGTCATGTTGTTGAACTCGAACACGTTCTCGATCATATCGTGCTCGTCGCCCTCGATGGTGCCCTTTTCCTCGCCGATGTCCACCATCATGCGGATCTCGTCCTCAGTCACGTTGGATTCGTCCGCCTTCGGGTCGATGCCGAACAGCCGCAGCACACCGTTGACGGTGTGCGACAGGATGAAGATGACCGGCCGGAAAATCACGCTCATCGCGTGCACGGGCCCGCAGACGAAGCGGGCCACCCTGTCCGGGAACTTCATGGCGATGCGCTTGGGCACCAGCTCGCCCATGACCAGGGTAAAGAACGAAAGCACGATGGTGATCAGCACGACTGCCAGGGTATTGAGTGTCGTCCTGGGCAGGCCGGTATAGCCCAGGTCCAGGATCAACCAGTCCACCAGCATGTCCGAGAAGTTGTCCGCGGCGAAAGCGCTGCCCAGGAAGCCCGCCAGCGTGATCGCGATCTGGATGGTCGAAAGAAAGCCGGAGGGCGAAAGCACCATTTTGAGCATGGTTTTGGCCTTGGCGTCGCCGCTCTCGGCCTGTTTGCGGAGCTTGCCCTCGTTCAGGGAAATCACCGCGATCTCCGCCGCGGCGAAATAAGCGTTGATCAGTATCAGTATCAGCTGCAGCAACAGCAGCAGGCCCACCGATTGCGACGAGCCGTCGGACCCAGCGTCCAAAGAATCAGCCTCCCAAGAATACACAAAGTACCGCCGGCACGCGCCGGCAGATGATTATTATATGCTATCCGCGGTGATTTTACAAGTAAATAATCGGCATAACGGAACGGAGCCCCGCCATCGGCGCGATCCGGAAGCTTTTGTTTCTGTTTTGTATACAGTATTGACTTTTCGGTTGCGGGTGCTATAATTGGGCTCAATCGACAGAAAGGAGGGCGATGGCATGAACGAACAGCGTCTGTGCGCGAAATCCGTATCCTGTCATGGTGCCTCCCGTGCCATGTCTGATTCGATTGCTGCTTACCGCGCGGTACGATTTAGCTTCGCACTGCGCTTTTCCTTTTTTGGGTTTTATCCCGCCGCGCACGATCCCATCTGTGAATCCCCCGCTTCGTGAATGTCCGAGCGTTCATTGAGACGGTTCTTCCGGATGGGAAGGGCCGTCTTTTTGATACATATTATTATTCGGGAGGAAATCATTATGAAGAAGCTGCTTGCTCTGCTGCTTGTTGCCATCCTCAGCCTCGGCGCCTGCGCCATGGCGGAAGGGAGCTACACCGTCGGCATCTGCCAGCTGGTGCAGCACGTGGCTCTCGACGCCGCCACCCAGGGCTTCCAGGACGCACTGAAAGCCAAACTGGGCGACGCCGTGACCTTTGACGTGAAAAACGCCTCCGGCGACTCCAACACCTGCTCCACCATCGCCAACACCTTCATTTCCAACGGCGTCGACCTGATCATGGCCAACGCGACGCCCGCGCTGCAGGCTGCCGTGGCCGCCACCGGTGATATCCCGATCCTCGGCACCAGCGTGACCGACTACGCCACCGCGCTGGACATCGATAACTGGACCGGCGCCACCGGCGCGAACGTATCCGGCACCTCCGACCTCGCCCCGCTGGACCAGCAGGCCGCCATGCTGCACGAGCTGTTCCCGGACGCCAAGACCGTGGGCCTACTCTACTGCTCCGCCGAGCCGAACTCCAAGTACCAGGTGGACGTGATCAAGGGCTATCTGGCCGACCTGGGCTATGCCTGCACGGAATACACCTTCGCCGATTCCAACGACGTGGCCTCCGTGGCCCAGAACGCCTGCGACGGCAGCGACGTGCTGTATATCCCCACGGACAACACGGCGGCATCCTGCACCGAGGCGATCCGCAACGTGCTTGAACCGGCCGGCAAGCCCGCCATCGTCGGCGAGGAAGGCATCTGCGCCGGCTGCGGCGTGGCCACCCTGTCCATCAGCTACTACGACCTGGGCTATGCCACCGGCGAAATGGCCTATGAGATCCTGGCCAACGGCGCGGACATCGCCACAATGAACGTCCGCTTCGCCCCCAACGTCACCAAGGAATACAACGCCGAGCTCTGTGAGCTGCTGGGCGTGACCGTGCCCGCGGACTATACCCCGATCAAGTAATACTTTGCCTGCGGGAAGGGCGTACTGCCGTCCCTTCCCGCAGTGTCCCGGAGGAACCTTCTCATGAATCTGACCGCTCTTTTCAACGCCATGCCCGGTGCCGTGGCCCAGGGAATGATCTGGGGCATCATGGCCATCGGCGTGTACATCACCTACAAGGTGCTCGACCTGGCGGACCTGACCGTGGACGGCACCATGGCCACCGGCGGCGCCGTATGCGTGATGCTGATGCTCAACGGCGTCAACCTGTGGGTGGCGCTGCTGTGCGCCGTGATCGCGGGCATGGTGGCCGGACTGGTGACCGGCATTTTCCATACCGCCATGGGCATCCCGCCCATCCTTTCCGGTATCCTGACGCAGCTTTCCCTCTACTCCATCAACCTGGCCATCATGGGCAAGGCCAATCAGGGCATCAACGTCACCAAGTACGCCCTGATCGTGAGCCAGCGCAACGTGCGCCACGTGGACTGGGACAATCCCATCCTGACGACGCTGGTCATCCTCGCGCTGCTGATCGGCGTGCTGTACTGGTTTTTCGGCACGGAGCTGGGCAGCTCCCTGCGCGCCACCGGCGCGAACGAAGCCATGTCCCGCGCCCAGGGCATCAACACCAAGATCACCAAAATCCTGGGCCTGATGATCTCCAACGGCATCGTCGCCCTTTCCTCCGCCATGCTGGCCCATTACCAAGGCTTCGTGGACGTGAACATGGGCCGCGGCGCCATCGTGATCGGCCTGGCGGCTGTGATCATCAGCGAGGTGCTGTTTTCAAAGCTGTTCAGAAATTTCGCGCTGAAGCTCGTCGGCGTCACCATCGGCTCCGTGATCTATTACATCGTGCTTCAGATCGTTCTCTGGCTGGGCCTGGATACCGACCTGCTGAAGCTGCTTTCCGCGCTGGTGGTGGCCGTTTTCCTGGCGATCCCCTACTGGAAGGCCAATATCGCGGCGAACCGCGGCGGGAAAGGAGGCCGGGAGAATGCTTGATCTCGTTCAGGTCCGCAAGACCTTCAACCCGAAGACCGTCAATGAAAAGGTCGCCCTCAACGGCCTCAGCTTCCACATGAACGACGGAGACTTCGTGACCGTGATCGGCGGCAACGGGGCGGGCAAATCCACCATGCTGAACGCCATCGCGGGCGTCTGGCCCATCGACAGCGGCACCATCTCCATCGACGGGACGGACGTCACCCGCCTTTCCGAGCACAGGCGCGCCGCCCTGCTGGGCCGCGTGTT
>JBGUIY010000157.1:0-5053 GCA_045113475.1 Christensenellales bacterium
GGAGTCGAAGGCCCAGATCACCACGCGCTGCCGGATGCGCGCGGGAAACGAGGACACGTTCGCCTTCCTGAGAACGGTGATAGACGATAAGGAAGCCGGCGACGAGATGCGCGGCGTCGTCTCCATGATCACCGAGCTCGACCGGCTGGACAAAGAACTCAAGCTGGCGGCGGATATCCAGATCAATATACTGCCGATGGTCTTCCCGCCCTTCCCGGGGCGGACGGAGTTCGACCTCTACGCCTCCATGTCCCCGGCCAAGGAGGTCGGCGGCGATTTTTACGACTTCTTCCTGATCGGCAGTGACCGCCTGGCGCTGGTGATCGCGGACGTATCCGGCAAAGGCATCCCCGCTGCCCTGTTCATGATGGTTTCCAAGACCCTGATCAAGAACCAGCTGATGCTGGGCTGCGACCCCGCCGCCGCGGTGGAGCGGGTGAACCTCCAGCTCTGCGAGCGCAATTCCGCCATGATGTTCGTCACGGTATGGGTGGCCGTGCTGGAAATATCCACCGGCAGGGGCCTGGCCTGCAACGCGGGGCATGAAAACCCCGGCATCCGGCGCGCGGGCGGAGATTTCGAGCTGCTCAAATACCGTCACTGCATGTTTATGGGCGTCTACAAAGAGGCGAAATACGTAAACCGCGAGTTTGAGCTTCATCCCGGCGACAGCCTGTTCGTCTACACCGACGGCGTTCCGGAAGCGTCCAACGCCGCTTCGGAGATGTTCGGCGGGCAGCGGCTGACCGACACGCTGAACCGGAACGCCGACGCGGACCCGGAGGAGCTGATCAAAAGCATGCGGGAGGAAGTCAGCCGCTTCGCGGACGGCGCGCCGCAGTTTGACGACATCACCATGCTGTGCCTCAAATACTACGGCGCCCAGGCCCGGAAGGAGGAGCCGCAGCACTTGGCTCAGGGCAGTGAAAAGGACGCCGGAACATGAACTTAGCGGCGGATGGAGCGAAGGCGCGATAAACGCGTTTGAATGAAATTTAATATATCCATTGACATTTATGTGACCATTTAATATAATTACAGCAACCACAATCTGTGGCATTTATATTCAATCGGGAGGAAAAGAACATGAAGAAACTTGTATCCGTATTCCTCGCATTTGCCCTGGTGCTGTCCGCGTGCAGCGCTCTGGCCGAAGTGGATCTCAACAGCTTCAGCCTGGACGAGATCATCGCCAAGGCCAAAGAAGAAGGCCACGTCGAGTCCGTCGGTATGCCGGACAGCTGGGCCAACTGGGGCGACAGCTGGAAGGGCCTGACCGAGACCTACGGCATCGCGCATCATGACGACGACATGTCCAGCTCCGAAGAGCTCTCCATGTTCAAGAATGACGCGACCCGCGACATCGGCGACATCGGCACCGGCTTCATCCAGACCGCTCTGGACGAGGACCTGGTCCAGGCCTACAAGACCACCTACTGGGATTCCGTTCCCGAGTGGGCCAAGGGCGAAGAAGGTAAGTGGATGATCGCTTACACCGGCTGCACCGCGTTCATCTATAATAATGACCTGTGCTCCGATCCCGCTCCCACCAGCTGGGCGGATGTCAAGAACGGCAGCTACAAGCTGACCATCGGCGACGTGGTCGGCGGCGCTACCGGCCAGGGCGTTGTCATCGCCACCGCTTTCGCTTTCGGCGGCGACCTGAACAACCTCCAGCCCGCTTATGATTTCTGGACCGAAATGGCGAAGGCCGGCCGCATCGACAGCGGCGACATCCTGCTGGCCCGCATCCAGGCCGGTGAAGTGCAGTGCGGCGTTTCCTGGAGCTGGAACGTGCTGAACTACCGTGACAGCACCCCCAACTACAAGTTCACCCTGGCGATCCCGAACGACGGCTCCGTGATGACCGGCTATGCCTCCGTCATCTCCAAGAACTCCGATACGCCTTTCGCCGCCGCTCTGGCCCGCGAATACATCTTCTCCGACGCCGGCCAGATCAACCTGGCCAAGTCCGGCGCCCTGCCCACCCGTACCGACGTCGTCGTTCCGGATGAGTACAAGGCCTTCGATCCCAGCACCTACGCCAACGCTGTCAGCAGCTTCTCCGATGCCGCGGCCTACACCGCTGCCTGCGAAGAAGTTTCCGAATGGTGGGGCGAGAACATCATCCCGCTGCTGAGCAAATAATCATTTGGTAAGCCGAGGGGGCGTACTCCAAAAAGTGCGCCCCCATTTTTCGAATGGAGAGCATTCTTATGGAAAAGAAACGATCCGGGACACTTACCAACCGCAATTCAAAATACCTGTATCTGCTGGCGCTGCTGCCTTTTCTCTTTATCGTGGTCATGTACGAGCTGCTGCCCCTCATCATGCTGGTGGTCGACAGCTTCGGCATCGACAAAAAGCCGGATATCCGGTTCAGCCTGGACAACTACAACAAGATCTTCACCACCCTGAGCTACAAGACCTCCATCCTCAACAGTCTCAGGATCACTTTGATTTCAACAGCCGTGGGCATCGTGATCGCGTTCCTCGGTGCGCGCGCGGCTTATAATTCGAGGGGCAGGTTCCGGAAAGCCTTCATGACGGTTCTCAATATGACGTCGAATTTCGCGGGCGTTCCCCTTGCCTTCGCCTATATGATCATCCTGGGCAACGCGGGCGTGATCAGACAGATCGCCAACCAGTACGGGATCGAATTCATCAAGAACTTCGACCTGTACACCAGCGGCGGCCTGACGCTGATGTACATCTATTTCCAGATCCCGCTGTCCACGCTGCTGCTGATCCCGGCCTTCAACGGCATCCGGGCCGAGTGGAACGAGGCCAACATGCTGCTGGGCGGCAACAGCCTGCATTTCTGGGGCAAGATCGGCATCCCGATCCTGCTGCCCAGCATTTTTTCCACGCTAAGCGTGCTGTTCGCCAACGCCCTGTGCGCTTACGCCACGGCCTACGCCCTGCTGATGAACAATTTCTCCATGCTGCCCATCAACATTTCGGCCCAGTTCGTGGGCGATATCAAGACCAAGCCGAAGCTGGGCGCGGCCCTTTCCGTGGTGATGATGGTGATCATGTGCATCGTGATCCTGCTCAACAACTTCATCACCCGGAAGACGACGAAGTGGGATAAGAGGTGATGGACCGATGAAACGCACCCGTGTTTACGCCAATATCGTCATGACGCTGGTCATCGTGTGGCTTCTGATCCCGCTGATCGCAACAATCATTTATTCCCTCTTTGAGACCTGGACGGGGATCGTTCCCCAGGGCTTCACGCTGGAAGCGTACCGGGCCATTTTCACCAACGGGGCTTTCCTGACCTCCATGTACCAGACGCTGCTGGTGTGCGTGGTGCCGATCGTCATCACCATCCTGGTGGTGCTGCTGGCGCTGTTCGCGGTCACGGTCTATTTCCCCCGGCTTGAAAAGTACGTCCAGATCCTGTGCATGATCCCCTACACCATCCAGGGCGTGATCCTCTCCGTATCCATCCTGACGCTGTACGCCAAGGGCACCTCCGTTTTCAGCGGGCGCATGGTCATGCTCTTCGGCGCGTACTGCATCATCATCCTGCCCCACATCTTCAACGGCATCCGCAACGGCATGCGCGCCATCAACATGAACATGCTGCTGGAAGCGGCGGAAATGCTGGGCGAAAGCAAGCTGAAGGCCTTCTTCAAGGTGATCGTGCCCAACATCCTGACGGGCATCACGGTATCCAGCCTGCTGGCGGTGGGCCTGCTCTTCGGCGACTACGTCATCATCCGCAACCTTTCCAGCTCCAATGTCAACAACATGCAGCAGTTCCTGTACCAGAGCATGAAGCGCTCCAGCACCGAGGCGTCCGCCGTTTTCGTCGTGATCATGCTGATCACCTTCGCCATCACCGCGGTGGTGCTGACCCTGCAGAACAGGAGCACCCTTGAGAAAATCAGAAACGAGAGGAATTAACACATGTCGTACATTCGTTTTGAGAAGATCAATAAGATGTTCGGGCAGAACCACGTCCTGAAAGATATCGATCTGGAAGTCGAAAAGGGGCAGCTGGTGACGCTGCTGGGGCCGTCCGGCTGCGGCAAGTCCACCCTGCTGCGCTGCCTGGCGGGCCTGGAGCAGGTGACCAGCGGCCGCATCTATCTGGACAACGAGGACATCACCGACGTGATCCCCCGCAAACGCGGCATCGGCATGGTTTTCCAGCAGTATTCCCTGTTCCCCAACATGAACGTGCGGGACAACGTGGCCTATGGCCTGAAGCTGAAAAAGCTGCCCAAGCCCGAGATCGACCAGAAGGTGGAGCAGATGCTGGACATCGTAGGCCTGAGCGACAAGATCAGCCAGTATCCCGCCCAGCTTTCCGGCGGCCAGCAGCAGCGCGTGGCGCTGGCCCGCGCCATGGTGACCGCGCCCAAGGTGCTCCTGCTGGATGAGCCGCTGTCCGCCATCGACGCCCTGCTGCGCAAGAACCTGCAGATCGAGATCCGCCGCATCCAGCAGCAGCTGGGCATCACCACCATTTTCGTCACCCACGACCAGGACGAGGCCATGGTCATGTCCGATATGATCCACCTGTTCCACGAGGGCAAAATCGAGCAGTCCGGCTCGCCTGACCAGATCTATACCCGCCCCGCCACCAAGTTCGCGGCCACCTTCATCGGCAACTACAACCTGCCCAGCGCGGCGGAATTCAACCGCGTTTTCAAGACGGATATCCCCGGCGAGGACGTGGCGGTGCGGCCCGAGATCATCCAGCTGAGCAAAACCGCCCCGCAGAAGGAGGAAGGCCTGCTGACCGCGGAAGGCAAAATCGTCAGCCATATCTCCCACGGCAGCCTGATCCGCTTCGGCGTGGATTTCGACGGTCTCGTCATGAACGCGGACGTCGTGTTCGAGAACCGGCTGGATTTCGACAAGGGGGACACCATTTTCGCCGCCATCAAAAAGGACCTGGTGATCGGGCTCTAAGAAAACCGCAGATCGTACCGTTTGCTGCTCCACGGCAACCCCGGAGGCCCCTCCGGCGTTCAGCCGATGGAGCATTCTTGACTCAGGATAGACGAATGCACGGCCCCGGCTGTACAAACGGCCA
>JBGUIY010000158.1:0-5709 GCA_045113475.1 Christensenellales bacterium
ACCGTAGTTCCGGTCGAACTTTGCCATGTGGTCGTAGGCTTTGATCACAATGCCGGAAGCCGTCCACTCAGCCTCAGCCACGGTGAACACACCCAGCGGAATATCCTCAAAGGTACCGTCCGCCAGCTTCAGGCCGAGGAGTGGTGTGATCTCCAGCGCCTGCCACTGGTATCGCGTGATGCCCATGTTCATGAAGGTCGCGTTCAGCTCACCGATATAGACCTGCCCGATCTCCACGGCATCGGAGCCGCTGCACTGGTTTGTGATAGAAAAAGAGCCCTTCAGGATATTGGCTTCCGTGAAGGGCTTGTTCCCGGCAGTGCCGGTCAGCCGGAAGGTCTGCACCTTGCTATGCATGGCCTCCCGGTATTCTTCGCTTACTGCATACATAGCTGTCTCCTTAGATGGCGGCCAGCGCCAGTTCCAAATCCTCTGTCAGTGTCACCGCGCCTCCCGTGGTATAACCGGCAGGGATTGCCACACTGGTCTGGGAGAGCGGATTGAAGGTCGATGCGATAGCGCCATTGACCGGGATGGTACCGGCTACGGTCTGTCCGGTAGAATCGATGATGATCTTGTTGGCCAGCACGTCTGCGGCAGTTGCCGTCACGCTGGTCACATCCTGATATGCCTCCGGGATCGGAGCAACGGTGACGCTGGAAAGACCATACTTGCCCTCATCCGGCGTGACGCTCTGCTCATTCTTGGTCGGCGTGACCGACTTGGCCTGCAGCTGATAGTTCCCGCCACCGGCGACACCTCTGACGGTGCCGGAGCCGTTGTGGTAGCCCTGCGGGATGGTGTATGTCTGGCCTTCCTGCACCTCCGCGTCCACAGCACCACGATTCTGAAGACTGGAAATTGCCAAGGCCAGTGCATCGAGATTGTCACCGGCCTGCGCCTGCCCCCATTCAATCAGGGTATTCCGGATCGTGTTCCGGTCAGTCTGTATCCGGCTGATTTCTGTTGCAATACTCATAATAGTTCCTCCTTGCTCAGAGCCATTTTTCTGTGCGGTTGTAGACATACGAGCTGAGGCCGCTGGCTCCGATATTGTCCTTTGCCACGATGATGTAGCCGTCCTCTTCTGCTGTGTATGCTGCATTCGTAAAAGGCGCTGGATTGTTCAGATTCTTGATGCTTGTTCCGACCACCGTTCCCGTTACCTGCGTCACATCTTCGGTTGTGAACATGACGCGGAAGCGGGTGCCCACGGTACCGCCGAGGGTAATGAAATAGGAGCATCCCGCCTCGACACGATAAATATCCACGTATGTCTGAGTGGGATTTTCATATATCCAGCTGCCGTTACTGACGTAGCCGGAATTGTAGTCGTAGACGCTTGGCTCCAAACGTCCTGCCCGGACTACGTTGGTAACCGAGCCGGAGCCGTTGTGGTAGCCAGCGGGAACCGTATAGGTTTCGCCTTCATCCAGCTCGACGGCCACAGCTCCTCGGTTGACAACAGCAGCAAGGGCATCAGCCAGATCGTCCAGATTATCTGTCGCCTGCGCCAAGCCCCATGCCAGCAGCGCGTTCCGGATGGTGTTGCGGTCAGCCTCTATTCTTGTAACTTCGGATGATACGCTCATAGCTGCCTCCTCATATGGTGTGCAGCAACACTTCGATGTTGCCGATCTCAACCTGAACAGCCGCTGAGGTGACCGGACGGGAGTCACCGGCAGTGACGGCATCGGCAGCGTCCACAGATACCGTCATGGTATCCGGATCATATTTCAGGCCGTAGCCGAATCGGTACTGTCCGCCACCATCAATTCTCGTGGTGTCGGCAAATTCTGCATCCAGCTCCGGGTTTTCTTCCATCACGGCGTCGAGCTCCATATCCTGCTCAAAGGTTGCCTGCAGGATCATGGCTCGATTTCTCCGTCCTTCAGAATGTCTCCGACATTGGCGGTCATGATGTTGCTCGCGCCAGCCGTGCCGTCCGGGAAGACATAGCGGATTTGGATGCTGACACACTGAGCCGCCGTGAAAGCCAGTGTGTCCTTCTGGGAGAGCCGGGTCACAACGGCTTCCTCGGTGACCTCAAGTGCCTCGCCGGTTTTCTCCAGAACGACCTTGCCGCCTTGCGAATAGGTCACGAAGACTGTCGAGCCGGTCAGGTCAATATTCGTTTTGAATGTGTTGATCGGAGTGGTTCCCCGTTTCACGCTGCCCACCTCCTTCGCTAAAATTCCTCCAAGGTAAACGAAACCGTCCACAGCCCGTCCGTACCGCGATTTCGCTCGGAGTTTGGAGCGGGTACGGCCTTAAAGGAGCGCAGGCGCATGGAACGGTTCTTGTAAGCATGTGTTTCTATGTCATATAGGCTGACGGTGATGGAATCCCGCTTGCTATAGGCTTTGAATTTCCCAGCCCATGCGGAGGAGCACTGGAAGGAAGCGGAGACGGACAGCTTGTCATAGCGGGTGACGATGATCTGATCCGTCCCTGCCTCCGTTTCATTCACGCTTTCCACCACAGTGGATTCCTCCTCCCACGAGGTGGGAGTGAAGATGTTCTCGCCGTCAAACCTGATCGGATAATTTATCAGCATTTATCTCCCTCCCGACCGGTAGCTGGCGGCCTTGTTTGCTTTCACGACGATCTCTTCAATACGCTCGGAACCGATGTACACCGGGATAATGGTATCTCCGGCAGCCTCGCCCTTGATCCCGGACAGACTTTCCCGGATTGCAGAAACCATGTCCGCAACACCTCCGGCACCGCCAGTGACCGTAGCTGCGCTGGCACCCTGCACAGTAGGGCTGAGCACCATGTCACCGGCCACATCATTCATGGCGTCCTTGATCAAGCCTCGGCTCTTTTTGATGCCGTTGGCAAGGCCGCCGATGAAGTCCGGCATCCAGCTCTCGTAATCCGTAAGTGGGCCTTCATCCGGGACGGAGAAATGGAGCACCGAGCGGATGGCGTCTGCCACGCTGGTGACGGCATTGGACACCGCGCTGATGCAGTTCCTGATGCCGTTGACGATGCCCATGATGAGATCACGTCCCCAGCCGAAAGCCTGAGAGATCAGGTTCCGGATGAAGCTCACCACATTGTTGAAGCCCTGCCGCACTGCGTTTAGCACATTGGTCATGGCGCTGCGGATGGAGTTCACGATGTTATTGAAGATCTGGGATACAGAGCTGCGGATGTTATTCAGCACGGTGGTGACCGTGGATTTCACATTGTTCCAGATCGTGGAGAAGGTCGTCTTCACCGCGTTCAGCGCAGTAGATACCACGGTTTTAATGGCGTTCAGCACATTGGTGATCACACCCTTGATCGCGTTCCAGATGCTGGTCACCGTATTTTTTATGGCATTCAGCACGGTGGATACCACACCTCTGATCGCGTTCCAAATTGTCTGGAAGAGGCTCTGGATGGCCTGCAGGATCGGCGTCAGGAAAGCCACGATGCCGTTCCAGATTTCAGTGACCTTATTGGAGATTGCCTCCAGCGCCGTGCTGATCAGAATCTGTATGGCCTGCCAGATGGTTTCAAACAGATACCGGAAAGCCTCCAGCAACGGAGAGATCGTGTCGTAGATGCTCTGCCAGACACCGGTGATCTTGTCCCAGATGCCCTGCACAATGCCGCTGATGGTATCCTTGATCGCCGTCCAGACCGTGCTGACCGTCGTGCTGATTGCGTTCCATACACCGGCGAAGAAATCCCGGATGCCAGTGAAGACAGTCTCGCAGGTGGATTTGATTGCCTCCCACGCCTCTGTGAAAAAGGTTTTGATGCCTTCCCATACCTTGACGGCGATGTCCTTGATGCCTTCCCAGAGATCAATCCAGAACTGCCGGAATTCCTCGCAGTTGTTCCAGAGATAAATAAAGGCCGCGACCAGCGCGGCAATGGCAGCGATAATCAGGACTATTGGATTTGCCAGCATGACGGCGTTCAACGCGGCAAAAGCTCCCTTCACAGCCGTGATCGCACCGGAGATCTTGGGTACAATGGTCATGATCGTGCCGACAGCGGTGATGATCTTACCGACAATGACCAAAAGTGGGCCGACTGCGGCGACAATAAGCCCGATCTTCACAATGGTTTCCTGCTGTGCTGGCGTCAGAGCATTGAACTTGTCCACAAGTCCCTGTACAAATTCCGCAACCTTCTGGATCGTCGGAGCCAGCGCCTCGCCGATGGAAGTAACCAGAACGTCGATGGAGCTCTTCAGCTTTTCGAGGGAGCCGCCGAATCCGCTCATCATGGCCGCAGCCATTTCATCCGTCGTCCCGGCACAGCTTTGCAGAGAGGCATCCAGTTTGCCCACATCCTCCGGAGCGGTATTGATCAGCGCCAGCCACGGAGCCATCTGGTTTTTGCCGAAGATGGCGGAGGCCGCAGCGATTTGCTCCGATTCGGACAGCTTGCTGAAGGCCTCATGAAGTTCCTTCTGGATCGTTACAGAATCCTTCATGGAGCCGTCTGCATTGGTGACCTCAATCCCCAGCTGCTTCATGGCCTCATAGCCTTCTTTGGCTGGGGAGACCAGCCTTGCCAGACCGGTCTTCAGGGAGTTGGCGGCCTTATCTGCATCGATGCCGTTGTTGGCCATGACGCCCATGTACAGTGCGGCATCATTGACCGAGTATCCAGCGGCAGAGAAAATCGGAGCCGCCACGGACATGGCGCTCGACAGGCTGTCCACATCCAGAGCGGAGTTGTTGCAGGCGGCAGCGAAAACATCCGCGTAATGGCCTGCGTCCTCAAAGCTCCCGTGAAAGCCATTGATCGTAGCGACCAGCCCTCCGGAAACTGTGTCCAGATTGCCGCCTTCACCAGCAGCGAGATTCATCGCCGGAGCCAGAGCGGCAGCGGCCTGCTCCGCGTCCAGACCGGCACGGGCAAAGTTCAGTGTCGCGGTCGCGGCGTCCTTCATCCCGAAGGTGGAATTTGCCGCAGCCTCTTTCATGGCCTTGTTCAGCAGCTCGGCTTCCTCGGTGGTGTTGCCCATCGTCTTGTTGGTGAGCTGCATGGTCTTATCGACCTCGGCAAAGCTCGCCGCGCCAGCCGCGCCGACAGCAGCCAGCGGCAAGGTGACATGGGTCGTCAGGGTTTTACCGGCGCTTTCCACCTTGCCGCCGAATTCCTTCATCTTTTCACCGGCAGCCGCGATCTCCTGTGCCTGCACGGAGCCGAAGTTCTTATACTCCTGTTCCAGACTTTTCAGGCTCTGCTCGGTCTCAGCGATCTCCCTCTGAAGGGCATCGTACTGCTCCTGAGAGATCGTGCCGTCCTTGAGCGCCTGATCCGCCTGCTTAGAGGCTTCCTTCAGCGTATTCAGTTTTTCCTTGGTCGCCTGAATCTCCTGCTGGAGGGTCTTGTATTTCTGGGAAAGCAGCTCTGTGTTGCCCGGATCGAGCTTCAGGAGCCGCTCTACGTCTTTCAGCTGGGACTGCGTATTCTTTATTTCGGAATTGACGTCCTTCAGCGCGGTCTGGAGCTTTGTGGTATCGCCACCGATCTCCACGGTGATTCCCTTGATTCTGTTAGCCACGGTAGCGCCTCCTTTCCCGCATCAGAAATTGTCATAGTCGCTCTGGGTGGCGACCTCACGGTAGTTGTAGTCATCGTTCCGGCTCTCTGCGTACATATCGTTCACCATGCCAATGGTCAAAAGATCCAGATCGTGGATGGAGATGCCGAGCTGTACGCAGCGGAGCAGGAACAGCGGCGTTGTCATTTGCC
>JBGUIY010000159.1:0-4726 GCA_045113475.1 Christensenellales bacterium
CGTCATGATGACGACGCCGATGCCGAGTCCGATGACGGCGCCTTTCAGCGTACGCCGCTTCTGGTACAGTGCCGCGGCAATGCACACGAAAGAGCAGGAAGAAATCACGTTCATCAGCAGGCCAATAGGTCCGGTCGTCGATACCGTAGCCATTTCTACCAGCGAAACCACGACGGTCACGATCAGTGCGTCGATCGGCCCGAACAGGAAACCGGTGATCGCCAGGAGAACGTCCTTAGGCTCATATTTGAGGAAGCTGACCGCAGGAATGCGGATCAGCGCGACGGCGGCAAAAGCCAGCGCCGCCATCAGACCCAGGGTAACGATGCGCTTCGTGTCATACTTTTTCATGGGATAACGCTCCTTTTCGTATAAAATTGCTCGCCTCTCAAGCGTTTCAGAGGCGAGCAAGATACGGAACAAAAGCGTATCTGAGCTGTCTTCTTCCATCCAGACTGTACTGTCGGTCCCGGAGTTTCACCTGGGTCGGCCGATCCGTAAAGGATCAGTTCGCGGACTTTACCGCCGGTCGGGAATTCCACCCTGCCCTGAAAGACACTTTTTGGAGAGCTTGTGCGGTTTTTTCACCGCGCCTGTATGCTATCACTGTTTGATGATTCTGTCAATACCGTTTATATGGCTTGTTTGGTTTTCCTGCGGTGACGCTTGCGCTTTCTCACAGCCTCCTGGAAAACGACTCTCGTGGAGCTGGTACGGCTCTTGACGGCGTTGACCGCCAGCGAAACGCCAATGATGTTCGTCATGAAATTGCTGCCGCCATAGCTGATAAATGGCAGCGGGATACCGGTGATCGGCATCAGTCCGACGCACATGGCGATGTTTTCAAAGAAATGCAGGAACAGCATCGCCATCACGCCGATGATGATCAGCTGACCGAACCTGTCCTGGGTAAAGCGCGCCAGATAGAGCATACGGACCAGCAAATACATATAAAGAACAATTACGGCGCAGCAGCCGATGAAGCCGAAAGCCTCGCCCAGGCTGGAGAACACGAAGTCCGTATGGTCCTCGGGCACGAAGTCCAGCTGGCTGATGGAACCGACGATAAACATGCCGATGCCCCTCAGACCGCCTGAGCCGATGGCCATCTGGGAGTAAAGGATCTGGTATCCGGCGGAATTATAGTATTTCTGCGGGTCCAGGAACGAAAGGATGCGCAGCACGCGGTAGTCCGTCGACTGGGAGAGCAGCGCATATCCGAAGAATACGCCGACCGCTACCAGTACTGCCGACAGGAGGAAGAGGAAGATACGGATATCCGCGCCGGAGAAGAAGATCATCACCATGAACATGAAGCCCATGACGATAACGGTGCCCGTTTCGCCCTGTGCCAGCGTGACCACAGCGGGGATCCCGAAGAGGAAACTGATCCTCATGAATTCCCGGAAGGTACCCATGGGTTTCTCACTGGCGGACAGTTCCCTGGCGAGCATCAGCAGAATGGACAGTTTTGCGAATTCGCAGGGCTGGATCGTACGGCCCCAGCCGACCTTCAGCCAGGCATTGATGCCGGAGACGGCCGTAGCGGCCGCCAGCGTGACAAGCAGCAGTCCGAGCACGGCATAATAGAACAGCCGGGCACGCGCCTTGTAGAAATCCAGCGGGATCGCAATGACGACGAATACCACGACCAAGGAAGCGAGAGCGAATATCGACTGCCAGCTGGCAGAGTTCGAGTTGACGATATAGTTGAGCAGCGAAAGATTCGTCCCTTTGTCGGGGTCATAGCTCGCGATCGCGATATTGATGATGCCAAACAGCGCCAGCATATAACTGACCAGCAGCAGCTGCCAGTCCAGATGTGCCCTTGTCCGGCGATGCGATACAGTATCCATAAGTCTCTCCTGTCAGGCTGTCACAGCTTGGCGTTCACACGATAGAACCTGGGGAAGCGGACAGTCTCTCCGGTCATGCGTTTGGCAATGCGCCTGATTGCCCGCCGTACGGAGGCGGCGTCGCATTCCAGCGCCGTCTTGTGCATCAGGATGCCGCGGTACACGTCGTAGCTTTCCGGGATCCCGCCGATCAACGGCATATCCAGCTGCGCGGCGATCTCGCCGGGGCGCTTTTCCTCATGAACGCTGATCAGCACCCGGTCGATCCGGTTCAGCAGCAGGCTGGCGTGCATCTGCCTGCGTTCAAACAGCAGGGCTGCCACGCGTTCCGCCGCGCGGAGGCTCGCGTCGTCAGGCGTTGCGACGAGGATCGCCTCGTCCGCAGCCTGCCAGACATTCTTGAGGCCCCGCCCGATCCCTGCAGGACAGTCGATAATGATGTCGTCATATTCCGCTTTGGCATCCTCGATCAGCGCGGCGACGGCCTTTTTGGACATGTCGCCCGGCGTCGCCATCTGCGGCGCGGAAAGAAGCCGGAGGGAAGGACAGTTCGGATGCGCAGTGGCCGCTTCCTCCAGCGTGCACCGGTTTTCAAGCACGTCGCCGGCATCGTAGACGATCATGTCCTCCATGCCCATCATCAGGTCGCAGCAGCGCAGTCCCACGTCGCCGTCGAAGATCAGCACATTCCTGCCCATCTGGGCCAGTGCCAGCGCCAGCGACGTGGAAACCGTCGTTTTTCCTGTTCCGCCTTTTCCGGATACGATCAAATAAGCACGTCCCATTCCATTCCTCCGTCAGGGTGTCAGCTCGTTGCCGGTGGTCAGAGAAATGTCCGAGATGACTTTGTTGTTCTCATTCATCCACCATTCGATCCACTCACGGGCGGCGATAGAGGAGTAGCCGCCGGAGTAACCGTTCGGGATATAGGACACGAGGGCCAGCTGCGGATCCTGGAAAGGCGTCAGACAGACGAACCACGCGTTGTTCTCGATATCGATCTTGATCTTGCCGACCGTGATCTGGGAGGTGCCCGTTTTAGCCCAGATGTCGTTCCTGTACTGCCATTTGTCGAAGAAGCGTTTGGCGGTACCTGTTTCGTCGACCACGCCTTTCATCCCTTCTTTGATGTAGGGCAGGTACTCTTCGACGCCTTCGAGTTTGTTGAACAGGGATGGCTGGCGTTTGGAGAGGATCTCGCCCTCAGGCGATGTGACGGAGTCGATCAGGGACAGGTTCCAGACGTTGCCGTCCACCAGCGCGGCGGCATAACGGACTTCTGCGACCGGCGTCACCAGCGTGATGGACTGGCCGATGGCCATCTGGATCTCCAAGCTGCCGCCCCATTTGATCGTGTTCAGGTAGTTCCACAGGTCGCTCATGAGCGCGGACATGTATACCATGTTCCGGGTCATGGCAAGTTCATTCATGAATATCTTCTGCGCTTCCAGTACCCAGTGGTCGGAACCCGTGTTGATGGCCATGTCCATGAGCTGCTTGATGCAGCGGTTCAGGCGCTCGTCGTCGTAGCTGATGCCGTAGCTGGCGGCAAAGTTGCGGATATGCGTCTTGATGGCGTTGGCCACGATGATGGGCGTATCTGTGACCTGGTCACGCAGCGGCGCGCTGGTATCGTACAGGTTTGTCTGGTTGCCGACGATGCTGCGCAGCTCGCCGTTGAGCTCAACGCCTGTCTTGGTCGTCAGGCCCATCTGCGCGGCGTACTTGTAAAGCCTGTCGCTGCCTTCATCTCCGTACAGATAGGATCCCAGCGTGTAGAAGAAGTAATTGCAGGAGTTGGTCAGTCCCTGGACGATGGTCTGGTCGCGATGCTTTTCCGGGTGGTTGGTCCAGCAGGTCGGAGCTTCAGCCTGATTTCGCGTGTACTTCATGAACTTGCCGCCGTCGCTGATCTCCGTCGTCGGTGTGATGACGCCGTTGGTGAGCGCCGCGAGGCCGGTGACCATTTTGAAGGTCGATCCGGGTTCGGCGCGGGTCTGTATCGCATAGTTCATCAGCAGGCCGCGCTTATCGGCGACAATGGCCTGGGCTGCGTCGCCGCCGGCCACCATGGCGTTCAGGTCGTAGGTCGGATACTGCGCCATGGCCAGGATCTTGCCGTTGTGCACGTCCATGACGATCAGCACGCCTTTTTCCGCAAGACGCACCGGGTCTTCCTCCCAGTCACGGATGTTGATCTTTTCCTTGTTGGTTTCCAGCCAGTCGCCGTCCTGCATCTTTTCTTCCTGTGTATCGCGGATATATTCGACGTTCTCCTGGATCGCGCGCTCGGCACGCTGCTGGTAGGAGGCGATCAGGGTCAGTTTGACGTTGTTGCCGTCCTTTGGCTCTTCATAATCGATCTGGCGCGTCAGTTTGCCGTTGCTGTCGCGTTCCATCACGCGCCTGCCCTGACGTTCCGAGATGCAGGCGGTCAGCCAGTTCTCCTGGCTCTTTTCGATACCGTCCAGGCCGACCTCGTCATTGAGGGCGTATCCTGCAGACTGGTAATTCTCGTAATAGGAGTTGTAGCTCTGGATCTTGCCGGTATAGCCAATGATCTGCGCCGCAAGGGTCGAACGGGGATAAATGCGTTTCTCTCCGACTTCGATGGCGATGCCGGGCAGCAGCACACTGCGCCCTTCGATTTCGCCCACCGCGCTGAAAGCCACGTCTCTGGCGATCACCACAGGCAGCGAGTTGAAAATATTCATCTGCATTTCGGAGTAGACCGCCATTACTTTCAGCGTGGTCTCTTCGTCCAGCGTTTCAGGGATCTGATAGCGGGACATCAGGCGTTCCAGACAGGATTCCGCCGTGGGATAACGGGACGCGCTCAGATAATGGTTGCTGCGCCACTGGCTCATACG
>JBGUIY010000160.1:0-17536 GCA_045113475.1 Christensenellales bacterium
GGGGGATATGTTCCTCTTCCGCATAAAACTGCTCCCTTCTGAGGTACAGTTTTTCTTTTTCTGTATCCTCAAAAGGGAGCATATCAGGATCTTTCGATCCGCTTCTTCACAGCTCTTTTTGTTTGATGTTATTCCGCTTTTTTCCTCAGGCACGCCGGGGGCGTCGAAGTCACGACGTCGCGGTGGTTGGCCACGCACTCGAAGCAGTTGCCGTGGCGCGGGCAGTCCCGCGTACAGGGGCAGTTGGCCTCGATCAGCGGGTTCGGGGGAAGGCTTGGGTCTTTCGGCATCGGATCCGGTTTCATGACTGTTTCACCCTTTTTTATCTGACCAGGCAGGGCTTTTTGTGGTCGTATTTCCAGCCGGGGATCAGGTACTGCATGGCGGTGGCGTCGTTGCGGTCGTGGCTGGGCATTCTGTTGTACAGGCGGTTGGCCTCCTCCACGCGTTCCATGTTCAGATGTACGCCCAGGCCGGGGGCCTTGGGTACCTGCAGCATGCCGCCGGTGATCTGCGGGGTATCGGTGAGCAGGTTCTGTCCGTCCTGCCAGATCCAGTGCGTATCCAGCGGCGCGACGGTGCCGACGGCTGCCGCCCCGACCTGCGCGAAGGCGGCCAGGGTGATATCGAAATGGTTGTTGGAGTGGATGCCGAAGGTCAGGCCCCAGGAGGCCAGCAGCTGGCTCATGCGGATCGCCCCGTCGAAACCCCAGAAGTGGGGGTCCGCCAGGATGATATCGCAGGCGTTGAGCGCGGTGGTGTGGTAGAACTGCCGCCAGTCCGTGGCGATCATGTTGGTGGCTACCTGGAACTGGGTGGCGTTTTTGAATTCGCGCATGATTTCCCGGCCGGAGAAGCCTGCTTCCGGGCCGCAGGGATCCTCCACATAGGTGAGGACGCCGTGCATATCCCTGCAGAGGGCGATGGCCTCCCGGAGGCTCCAGGCGCCGTTGGGGTCGATATTCACCCGCGCTTCGGGGAAGCGCTGCTTCACGGCGCGGCAGGCGGCCATTTCTTCTTCGCCCCGCAGGACGCCGCCCTTCAGCTTGAAGTTTCTGACGCCGTATTTCTCATAGACCGCTTCGGCTTCCTCCACGATCCGCGCCGGGGTGAGGATCTCCTCGCGCCTGAGCCGGAACCAGGGGTCGGCGCTGCCGGATTCGTCCAGATACTGAAATTCGCCGGCAGGCGTTTTGCTTTTGTCGGAGACGTAGAACAGATAACCGAGGATCTCCACCTCGTCCCGCTGCTTGCCTTCGCCCAACAGCTCAGCCATGGGCACTTCCAGGTACTGGCCGAGGAGGTCCAGCATGGCGCACTCGATGGCCCATTCGCTGCGGACCACGTATTTGAGCTTGGCCATGTCCAGGGTCTGGATGCCCTCGCTGGCTTCGTCGGCGTGGGGGTCGGTCATCTTATGGATCTTCTGCAGCACCTTCCGGCATTCCGAAACGGGCGTGCCGACCACCAGGGGCGTCATGGCCACCAGGCCGTCATGGGTGTAATCGCCGCCGTGGATCTCGCCGATGCCGGTATGCCCGGCGGAGTCCTTCAGGATCACCAGATTGCGGGTAAAGAGCGGCGCGTGCGCGCCGGACAGGGTCATCAGCATGCTGTCGTATCCCGCGACCGGGATCACCTGCATGCTGGTAATGATCGGTGCTTTCATGCGTTTACCTCAGCTGTTTTTCGGGTCTGCCATGAACTTGAGCAGCTCATCGCGCTTCTGATCCAGATATTTGCCCCAGAGTTCGCTGTCCAGGAAGGGGTTCGGCCCGTCGGGATTCTCCAGCTGCTTCTGGCGGCGTCCCAGGGTGTCGTTGTTGATGCAGTGGTTGCCCAGGAACAGCTCCACCTTCTGGTTCCGCACCTTGGCCAGGGACTGGAGGTAGATCTCGCGGGTCTTATATTCGGGATCGCCGATCTCGATCAGGTAATCCTTCTGCAGGGTGTTGAAGCCGAAGCCGCCGTAGTAGCCGCAGCGCACGGTCCTGCCGTCTTCGTAAGCGTCGAAGAAGATGGCGATGCAGCCGTCGGTGTGGCCGGGCACCATGTAAAAGGTCATGGTGGTGTTGCCGAAGGTCAGCACGTCGCCTTCCTTGATCTCGTAATCCGGCTCAAACAGGGCGTCGCAGTCGTTGTAGGCGTTCTGGATCGCGGAGATCCAGGGCCGCTCGCGGAACATCCGCGCGTCCGGCTCGCCCAGGTAGAGTTTGGTGCCGAACATCCGCTTGAAGAAGATCGCCGCGCCGATATGGTCCAGATGGCCGTGGGAATGGATGATCCATTTCACGTCCGCGGGGTTGAAGCCCGCTTCCCAGATGGCCTGGATCAGCATGGCGGAAGCCCCGGCGTTGCCGCTGTCGATCAGCAGCAGGCCGTCCCCGGTGTCGATCAGGTGCACGCAGACCCAGCTGTCGCCCACGTACCAGACGTTCCCGAAGATCCTGAAGGGATGTACGTAGCGCTGCTCCTGGTTCAGCCACAGCGGGCCGAAGTGGGTCGTGGCCATCGCTTTGCGCCGCTCGATATAGGCTTCATAATCCTTTTGCATGCTCATTGTCAGTTACCTCGTCATCATTCGTGATAGAAAGGGGCTGCTGCGGGGATCAGGCCCGCAGCAGCTCCGGGGGAAGGGTCACGCCTGCTTTTTCTTCAGCTTGGCGAAGAGGCCCTTGAAGATGGGGGAGAATATGCAGAATATCGCGATGACCATCAGTACGCAGGACACGGGACGGGTGAAGAACTCCGTCCATTTGGGCACGGACTGGAAGGCCTGCAGGGTCTTGGTCTCGAGGGTCGGGGTCAGGATGAAGGCCAGGATCAGCGGGGAGGCGGGCAGGTCGCCCAGAGTCATCAGGATGCCCACCGCCGCGAAGACCATCATCATGCCGCACTTATAGAGGTTGCCGCTGTCCACATAGGCGGAAGCGAGGCAGATGACCAGCAGGGCGCTGTACATATACCAGCTGGGCACCTTGAGGATGTAGGGGAACCAGCGCTTGCAGATGGCCTGCATCAGCAGCACCAGCGCTGCCACGACTGCGACGGTGACGAACATCAGGTAGACGACGTCGCCGCTGTTCTTGAACACCATGGGGCCCATCTCCAGGCCGTGGATGGTCAGCGCGCCGATCAGGAGAGCAGTGGTGGAGTCGCCGGGGATGCCCAGCGCCGCCATGGGAATCATGGCGCCGCCGATGGCCGCGTTGTTGGCGACTTCGGGCGCCCAAATGCCGCCCGCTGCGCCGTGGCCGTACTCCTCGGGATGCTTGGAGCCGTTCTTGGCGGTGGAGTAGGCGACCAGGTTGGAGAGGCCGGAGCCCATGCCGGGCAGGAAGCCGATGCCCAGACCGATCAGGAAGGAACGGATGATGTTCACCAGCTCGTCCTTGATGTCCTTCAGGGTCAGGCCGAAGCCCTTGAGGCCTTCCTTGCTGACTTCGGGCGGGGCGTCAAAGCCCTTGCCGAAGGTGACCAGGATGTGGCTGACGGCGAAGATACCGGTCAGCACGACGATCATGCCCAGGCCGCCCAGCAGATACATGTTGTTGAAGGTGAAGCGTGCCTCGGCGTCGATGGGCGAGTAGCCGACGGTGGCCAGCAGAATGCCGATGCAGGTGGAGGCGAGGCCCTTGAACATGTTGCCCTTGGAAATGGCCAGGACCATGGTCATGGCGACCAGGCACAAGGCGCTGTATTCCCAGGGGCCCATGGCGAAGGCAAAGTCCGCCACGGCTTCGGCCAGCAGGCCGCCGATGATGGCGCTGAAGAAGGTGCCGCAGAAGGAAGCGGTCATGCCGATGGCCAGCGCTTTGCCGGCCTGGCCCTTCTTGGCCATGGGGTGGCCGTCCCAGCAGGTGGCCACGGCGGAGGCGGAGCCGGGGATGCCCAGCAGCACCGAGCCGATAAACGCGCCGGAGCAGCCGCCGATCCACAGAGCGAGCAGGAAGATGACGGCTGTACTGGATTCCATGGTATAGGTCAGCGGCATGAACAGCATGACCGCCATGGTGCCGGACAGGCCGGGGATGGCGCCGAAGATGATGCCGACTGCGGTGCCGGCGACCATCAGCAGCAGGTTCATGGGCTGAATCAGCTGTGTGAAGATGTACGGAAGATAAGCTAACACTTCAGACCGCCCCCTTTACTCAAACAGCGAGCCGACGGGCAGTTCCATGCCGAACAGCGGCACGTACATGGCCCAGATGATCGCGGTCACGGCGACGGCGAACACGATGCATACCCAGATCTTGACTTCCACATGGCTGGCCTTCGCAAAATATACGGCCAGGCCGAAGACCAGCAGGGGCGTGACGATCAGGAAGCCCAGGTACTGCATGCCCAGGATGTACAGGCAGAGAGCAGCGAAGGTGATGACGACGCGCAGCATGCCCACTTTGGTGATGACGGTCTTGTCCGCCGTTTTCTGTCGGCAGCCGTTGACGAAGATGCCAAGGCCGCAGATGATCATGCCGATGGCGGCGATGCCGGGCATCATCCTGGGGCCGGGGTATTCAGCGGTGATGGGTTTCTTGAACTGGCTGATGAGCACCAGCATCACGATGCCCAGGATCACCAGCGCGAGGCCGGTGATCTGGTCGCGTTTTACTTTCATGGTGAGCCCCCTCAATATTTCATGGATGGAACAATGAAGGCGCCTTGCCCAATAGATATCGGGCAAGGCGCAGAGTGGCTGAGTGCCTTATACCCGCCTGTGTGCCGGGCGGATTATTGGTCGAGGCCCAGTTCCTTGCAGGCGGCAACCAGGGCTTCCTGCTGCGCGCTCATCAGGGCCACGTTCTGATCGAAGGGAGCGAATTCCATGCCGAAGCCGGACTTTTCGAGGATTTCCTTGACTTCGGGGTTGGAGGCGGCGGAGTCGAAGAGATCGTGCAGTTCCTTGGCGGTCTCGTCGCTCGCGGTCTTGGGCAGCAGCACATAGAAGTAGGTGCCGAAGACCAGGTCATAACCCTGCTCCTTGAAGGAGGGGACGTCAGGCAGCACGCTGTTGCGGGCGCCTTCCTCGGTGGCGGAGAACACGCCCAGCGCGTTGACTTTCTCAGCTTCCACATACTGGCGGGCCTGGTTCGCGTTGACCAGCGCGCAGTCGATGGAGCCGCCGACCAGACCGGTCAGCTTTTCAGTGTCGGAGCCGGCGTCGGTGTAGCGCAGGGTGATGCCGAGGGCCTTGCTCAGCATGCCGCTCATGATGTGGGAGGAGCCGCCGGTTTCGATGCCGATGCGCAGTTCGGTCTCTTTGGCCTTGGCGATGAAGTCGTCCAGAGTGGCGATGCCGCTGGAGGCGGGCACGACCAGGACGTAGCCGCCCTTTTCGGTGGGCAGGCCGACGCCGGCGATCTTGAACTCATCGACGGGGCTGTACTGATACTTGCCGGTGGCGTACTTGATGATCATGGTGGTGTGGAAGAACAGGATCTTGCTGCCGTCCTTCTTGGCGGTGCGGATGGTCTCGTAGGCGACCACGCCGTTGCCGTCGGTGTTGTTCTTGATGGTCATGGTGGTGCCGCCGTTCTTGCTGATCCAGTCGGTCAGCTGACGGCCGGCCACGTCGGTGCCGCCGCCGGCTTTCGCGGGCAGCTGGACTTCGATCTTCTTGGGCAGTCCCGCGGCGGAAGCCACAGCGGAGATGGCCATCACCAGGGCCAGGATGACGAGAAGTACTCTTTTCTTCATGTTTTGATTCCTCCTGTGTTTTTTGGCAACGATTCAATCGTTATTGATATTCTATCAGATTGCTGGGGGAAAAGCAAGCGGGAGCCTGCAGATTAGCTGAAATATTATTGGACAAGATGAAATGATATGAAAAGTATTGAAATGCAATGCTGCAATCCCGCGCTTCAGAACGCTGATGCCGCTGGATCATTGATCATCTTCCGGCTTGCCGCGGAAGCGTGACCGGAAGAATCAGCGCATGCCGGAAGCGCGCGAAACGGCGGACGGAGATGCGTGCGGCGCTGCGGATCCTTCCGGAAAGCGCCTGTTGACAAAGGGCGGAGGAAACGGTATGCTGTCAGTGAAAGCTCCTGTTTCGACGGTATACTGAGGAGCTTTTGACGGAGGAAGTCTGTATGGCGAGAAAACTGATCACCGTGCTCCCTGCCCTGACGGCGTCCCAGCGGGAGCGCATGACCGCGGCTGCGCAGGGAGCCGGATTTGACGCCCGGTTTTTCGGGCAGGCGGAGGACGCCCGGCCGGAGCTGGCCGACGCCGAGATCATCCTGAGCAATATCGCGGATCTGGCGAAGGACGCACCGGCGCTCAAATGGTTCTGCAGCAGCAACGCGGGGATAGATCCTTTCCTCGGGCCGGACGCTTTCGCGAATCCGGAGGCCGTGCTCACCAATTCCTCCGGCGCGTACGGCGTCGCCATTTCGGAGCACATCGTGATGGTGACACTGGAACTGATGCGACGCCAGCCGGAATACAATGTCATCGTGGCCCGCAGGGAGTGGAAACGGAACCTGACCGTGCGCTCCATCTGGGGCAGCCGCGTGACCCTGCTGGGCACCGGGGATATCGGCTGCGAGACCGCCAGGCGCATGCGTGCTTTCGGCGCAGCTTCCCTGACGGGCGTCAACCGGCACGGCGCGAACCCCGGCGGGCTGTTTGACCGCATCGTGACCATCGATAACCTTGACCGGGTCCTGCCGGAAACGGATCTGCTGGTCATGTCCCTGCCGGGGACGCCCGAGACCGCGGGACTGATGAACGCGGAACGCCTGAGCCTGCTGCCCGATACGGCTTTTCTGGTCAACGTGGGCCGCGGGAGCGCCCTGGACCAGCGGGCCCTGGAGCAAATGCTGCGGGCCGGGTGGCTGGCCGGGGCCGCGCTGGACGTGTTCGTACCGGAACCGCTGCCCGCCGACGACCCGCTCTGGGACTGCCCCGGGCTGCTGATCACGCCCCATGTGGCCGGCAACACCTCTCTCGCCCTGACGGTGGAGCGGATCGTGGACATGTTCCTGGAGGACTTCGATAACTACTGTGCTGGGCGGCCGCTGAAGCATGCGGTGGACCGGAAGCGGGGGTATTAACAAAGAGCCGGAAGGCTCTTTTTTAGTGTGGAGAGTGGAGTGAGGAGAGTGGAGTGAGGAGTTCCGGAGCCGCTGTACACATTCCGCTCCTCACTTCAATTATCTCCACTCTCCACTCTCAAAACTTCACTCTCAGAACGCCGTTCTCATTTCGTCAGCTTATTCATCAGCGCCTGGTCGATGCTGTGGCTGCGGAGCAGGGTGACCAGCATTTCCTTCGCGGGGGCGGCACAGAGGGCATTGGCAGCGAACATGGTGGTCGGGGTGTCGAAGTCGGGGCGGTCAAGCAGCGGCATGTCGAAGGTGCCGCCCGCCTCGGTCACCAGCAGGGAGCCGGCGGCGATGTCCCAGGGCTTGAGGTTCAGCTCGAAGAATACGTCCTGCCGTCCGCAGGCCACATAGGCCAGGTCGGCGGCGGCGGAGCCGCACCGCCGGATATCGGCGCAGCGGCGCAGGAAGGCCAGGGCGATATCCATCGTGGGCTGGCCCAGTTCCGCCTGGTAGGGAGAGGTGCCGAAGCCCACCAGGGCGTGGTCGAAGTCGTGCCTGCTCACGTGCATGGGCTCGTCGTTGGTGAAAGCGCCCTTGCCGCGCTCGGCGCTGTATACCTCGTGCAGGTAGGGCTGGCACACGACGCCGACCTGGGGTATGCGGTCCACCAGCAGGGCGGCGGAGATCACGCTGCAGTGGTAGTCGTGGATGAAGTTGGTGGTGCCGTCGATGGGGTCCACCACCCAGGTGGGGGCGGCGGTCAGTTTCTGGTTCGTGCGTTCCTCGCCGATGAACTGCGCTTCGGGGCACAGGGCCCTCAGGCGTTCCATCAGCATGTCCTGCAGGCGTTTGTCCACGTCGGTCACGTAATTGGCGTGGCCTTCTTTTTCGGTGACGGAAAAGCTCCGGGCTTTCAGCAGTTCGTTGCCCGCTTCCGCCAGGATGCTGCACAGTGCTTTGCGCATATGGTGTCCTCCTTTACTTGACGGCGCTGTCCACCACGCCCTGTACGAAGTACTTGGACAGGAACAGGTAGATGACGATCAGCGGCAGTATGGCGATGCAGGACGCGGCGGCCGCCGCGTTCAGGTTGGTGTTGCCTTCGGCGAAGAAGGACCTGAGCATCAGCGTGATGGTGCGCAGCTTCGGCTTTTGGAGGACGTACAGCTGGAAGGAGTAGTCGTTCCAGATGTTGATGCCGGTCAGGATGGCGACGCTGGCGGTGACGGGCTTCAGGGAAGGCATGATGATGCGGAAGAAGATGGCGTACTTGGAGCAGCCGTCCAGCAGCGCCGCTTCGTCCAGCGCCACCGGAATGGTATGAATGAAGTTGGTGTACATGAATACCGATGTCGGCAGTCCGTAGGTGATCGACAGGATGATGATGCCCCAGAAGGTATTCAGGCCGTTGATCAGCACTAGCTCGCGGTACAGGGGCACCAGAACGCTCAGCGGCGGCACCATCATGACGCCCAGCAGCAGCAGGGACAGGGTCTTGCTGAATTTGGTGCCGTACCGCGCCAGGGGATAGCCGGACATGGCGCCGATCACGATGATCAGGGCTGTCGAGATCAGCATGATGATAGCCGTGTTCAAAATGGAGTGCATCAGGTCGCCGCCCTTGAGCGCCAGGGTGAAGTTGTCCAGCGTGGGCGCGGCGGGCGGGAGCCAGCGGCTGGTAAAGTCGCGGCGGGTCTTCAGGGACGTGATGAGCAGGACGTAGAAGGGGGAGATGTGGATGGCGATGATCAGCAGGGCCAGCAGGTTCTTGATGACCGCCTTGCGCATGTTCCGTTTCTTCATTGCGCAGCCGCCTCCTTCCTGGCCAGGTACCAGCGGATGATGATGCTGACCGCCATGATGAACACGAAGGTGACCACGCCCACGGCAGACGCGTAGCCCGCGTCCTGATAGGAGAAGTACAGCGTGTTGATCAAGCTGGAGAGGGAATGTGTGCTGTAGCCGGGTCCGCCGCCGGTGGTGGAGATGACCAGGCCGAACATCTTCAGGCCGCCGATCAGGTTGAGCAGCGTGCTGGTGGTGATGGCGGGGATCAGCTGCGGCATTGTGATGTTCCAGAACTGCTGCCAGCCGTTGGCGCCGTCCACCGAGGCCGCCTCATAATACATATCCGGGATGCTGTTCAGGCCGGCGATGTAGATGATCATGGCCTTGCCGCAGAAGTTCAGGGTGTTGATGATCATGATGATGAGCACGGCGCGGTCGCCGACGCCCATCCAGTCCAGCTTGGTGCCGCCGAACAGCATGACGATGTCGTTCAGTGCGCCGCGGTTGTACTGCACCATGAAGTACCAGACGTAGCCGACCAGCAGCTGCGCGATCATGGCGGGCAGGTATACGATGGTACGCGTCAGGCCGCGCAGCGCGAAGCCCCGCTGCAGCAGCAGCGCGTACAGCACGCCCAGTATTGTCTGGAAGAGCGTGCTGCCGAAGCCGTAGATTACGGTATTCCGGAAGGCCCGCAGGAACATGGGATCGGTGAAAAGCTTCGAGTAATTGGCGAAGCCAATATAGTTCGAGTTCTGGGAGTAGCCGTTCCAGTCGGTCAGGGAGATCTGGACACCCATCACCAGCGGGATCGCCACGAATATGATCATCAGGATCACCGCGGGGGCGGTCATCACCAGGACGACCTGGTTGTCGGTGGCGACTCCGGCTTTCTTCTTAAACAATTCACATCACCTGCTTCGCTTGGTGAACCGCCGCCCCTTCCGGCGCGGGAGTTCCCGTGTTATTGAATGAAACGGCCCGCCTGTCTGCAGAGACAGGCGGTACCGTATGTTGCATGCTGTCAGGATAACAGCTTGGGAATATTACTGCTGGGAGCGCAGCTTGTCGTAGTTGGCCTTCATGGTCTCGCCGGCCTTTTCGATGGTGGTCTCGCCGCCGATCAGGCCGCTGCCGGTGTCGCGCATGATGGCCCACATGCCGCTGGGCAGGTATACGCGGTCAAACCAGGGCTGCACCTTGGTGTTGGCCCAGGCTTCGAACCACGGGGTCAGGTTGCCGCTGTCCACTTCCACGCCCTGCAGGCCGGGAGCCTCGCCGCAGACCTCGGAGATCAGCTTGATGTTTTCCGGACGGGCCATATAGGCCAGGAAGGCCTTGGCCGCTTCGATGTTCTTGCTGTCCTTCCAGATGCCGAAGGCCTGGCTCTCGCCGCCGACCAGGTAGGGCTCATCATTGGTGTCCTTGGCGGGCATGGGGATGAAGCCCAGGTCGGCTTCGGGATCGATGTCCCACGCCTCGATCAGCACGCTGCTGCGCTGGAAGATGAACAGGGATTCCTTGGCGACCAGCGTCTCGCTCATGTTCGCGGTATCGGCGGTGGCGCAGTCCACGTTCATGTAGCCGTTGTCCTTCAGCTGCATCAGGAATTCGTTGACGGCGGCCCACTTGTTCCAGTCAAAGCTGCCGTTCTGCAGGCTCGCGCCGATCTCGGCGGCGTCCGCGCTGTTCAGCAGGAAGGAGGGCGCCATCAGGTTCAGGATGTAGGCGGGGCTGCGGGTGTCCTTGCCGGCGCAGTATACGCCGATATAGCCCTTTTCCTTGGCCACCTGGCAGCAGTGCAGGAATTCTTCCACCGTCTTGGGGATCTCCAGGCCCAGCTCCTTGAGCAGCTCGTTCTGCACCAGCACGCCGGTCATGGCGTTGGTGTTGGGCAGCACGTAGATCTTGCCGTCGGTATCCATGATGGAGCCGAACAGGCCGGGCACGATGTCCTTCGCCCAGGGTTCATCGTTCAGGGGGAGCAGGTACTCCTTGTAGCGCATGATGGACCAGCCGTGGGTCATGAACACGTCGGGCAGCTGCTTGCCGCTCATGTTGACCTTCATGACGTCTTCGTAGTTGTCGGTGAAGGTCTGGTTTTCGACCTTGACGCCGGGGTTCTCGGCTTTGAACCCTTCGATGATGGACTCGAAGGCTTCGCCCTGCACGCCGGTGTAGCGGCTGGCGATGGTCAGTTCGCCGGACAGGCCGTCGGCGAAGGCAGCGGTGGCGCCGAGCGCCAGGGCCAGCATCAGAAGCAGACAAAGCAATTTTTTCATAACGGGATTCCTCCTTCGATTTTGTAGCGCTGCGGTGCGCCAATCAGCTGTATTGATTATACAGAATTAGAACATTTCCGTAAATGGATAAACACATGCCAGATTGTGCACGTTTTTATGTATTTCTGGGCACGATATACTGAAAAACTGCACACCGGAGGACGGTGAAAAACGGCTTATTCCCCTGAAATGACAACAAAAAAGCCGCCTGAGCGGCGGCTTGATGTGCGCTTTTCCGGAAGGTTCACAGAACTTTTGCCAGAAAAGATTTCAGGCGTTCGTTCTGCGGTGCGCCGAAGATCTGCTGAGGGATGCCATCCTCCAGCAGGCGGCCTTCGTCCAGGAACATGACGCGGTGCGCGACCTCGCGGGCGAAGCCCATCTCGTGGGTGACGACCACCATGGTCATGCCCGCCGCGGCCAGCTCCTTCATCACGTCCAGCACCTCGCCCACCATTTCGGGGTCCAGGGCGGAGGTGGGCTCGTCGAAGAGCATCACGTCCGGCTCCATGCACAGGGCGCGGACGATGGCCACGCGCTGCTTCTGGCCGCCGGAGAGCTGGTAGGGGTACGAGGCGGCGCGGTCAGCGAGCCCCACGCGCCGGAGCAGGTCCATGGCCTTGGCTTCGGCCTCGGCCCTGGAGAGCTTTTTGAGGGTCATCGGCGCGCAGGTCAGGTTTCTCATGATGTTCATGTTGGGGAAAAGGTTGAACTGCTGGAATACCATGCCCATCCGCTGGCGGTGCAGGTTCAGGTTGATCTTTTTGTCGGTCAGGTCGTTGCCCTCAAAGATGATCTGCCCGCTGGTAGGCTTTTCCAGCAGGTTCAGGCAGCGCAGGAAGGTGGATTTGCCGCTTCCGGAGGGCCCGATGACGCAGACCACTTCGCCCCGGCGGATCGTGGTGCTGATGCCGTTCAGGGCGTGGATCTTTCCGGTGCCGAAACTCTTGTGGAGGTCCCTGACCTCGATCAGGACTTCAGTGCTCATTGCGGCGCAGCCTCCTTTCAAGAATGCCGACCAGTTTGCTGAAAACGATCACCAGCAGCAGATAGATCAGCGCTACGGCGAGCAGCGGCATGAAGGCTGAGAAGGTCCTGCCGCGGATGACGTCGCCGCCTTTGGTCAGGTCCATCAGGCCGATGTAGCCGCAGACCGCCGTTTCCTTGAGCAGCGCGATGAACTCGTTGGCCAGCGAGGGGAGCACGTTTTTGAACGCCTGGGGGATGATGACCAGCCGCATGGTCTGCAGATAGTTGAAGCCGATGCTGCGGCCGGCCTCGAACTGGCCATGATCCACGCTCATGATGCCGCCGCGGATGATCTCCGTGATGTAAGCGCCGGAGTTGATGCCGAAGACAAGCGTGGCCACCAGCACCGTGTCATTGCTGGACACGAAGATGATGAAGTAGCCGATCAGCAGCTGCACCACGACCGGCGTGCCGCGGATCACCGTCAGATACAGGTTGCTCAGGCCGTTGAGCAGCTTGAATATGACTCTCCACGGCCCGGGACGCAGGTCTTCCTTGGTCTGGTCGTATGAAGAGCGGACCGAGGCGACGATCAGGCCGATGAAGGTACCCAGCAGCAGTGAGTAAAAAGTGACCGTGAGCGTGACGCCAAGGCCGTTGACGATGTATTTCCAGCGCGCGCCGTCAATAAAGTTGAAGACGAACTCCGCTTTCAGCTTTTCAAACATGGTGGCAGTGGGCCCTCCTGACAGAACAATACCGCCGCGGACGATTCATGAATCATCAGTCGGCGGAGCAATAATAACACAAAACCCAGGGACGTGTAAAGCGCCCCTGGGCATGGCCTGTAAGTTTACTCGGCCTTGATGTACTTGTCGATGATGCCCTGGATGGTGCCGTCCTTCAGCAGCTCTTCAAGCGCGCCGTTGAAAGCGTTGTAGAACTCTTCCTTGTCGTAGGAGATCTCGAAGCCGTAGGCTTCCTCGGCGTAGGCGGTGGGCAGGATCTTCAGGCCCGGATTCTGGGCTACGAAGGTCTCGGCGGGGCTGTTGTCGATGATGACCGCGTTCACCTTGCCGGTGGACAGGGCCATAACGGCGTCCGCGCCCTTGTTGAAGCGGGCCATATGATCCTCACCGAAATCGTCGGTGGCGTAGATGTCGCCGGTGGTGTCCTGCTGGACGCCGATCTTGATGCCGGCCGCCTTCAGGTCGTCCACGGAAGCGATGGTGGAATCTTCCTTTACGATGATGGACTGGATGCCGGTGGCGTAGCTGGTGGTGAAGTGGACGGACTTGGACCGCTCTTCGGTGATGGTGATGGCGCCGAAGCCCACGTCATACTTGCCGGTGGCGACGCCCGCGATGATGGAGCCGAATTCGGTGTCCACGATGGTCAGGTCATAGCCGAGCTTTTCGCAGATGGCTTTCACGATGTCGACGTCGATGCCGGCTTCCACGCCGTTTTCATAATACTCATAGGGCGGGAAGGCGCAGTTGGTGGCGGCTACGATGGAATCCGCCAGGGAGACGGACGCGAGGGAGAGGGTCAGGGCGAGGGCGAGAACCAGTGCAAGCAGCTTCTTCATGGTGATTTCTCCTTTTCTTTTTATGGTTGATTTGTGTTTGTTGCCTTATAGTGTGCTTCGGTCAAAGCCGGAAGGGCCGTTCGGCCAAAGCGGTCAGCAGGGTCAGGGCGGACTGTGTCACGCCGTCGTGCCAGGCAAAATCGGGGGTGTGGAGGCCGGCGGCGTTCTCTCCGCTGCCGACGCCGAAGTAGAACGCTTTCGTCCTGCTGCCGTAGCGGCCGAAATCCTCCGACCAGCGGAAGGGCTCTTTCAGCGCCATAGTTGTCAGTCCGGCGGCTTCCGCGGCTTCTGCCGCGATCTGCTTAAGCTGCGGGTCGTTCCTGGTGGCGGAAAAGACTTCCGTCTCTTCCCGGGTGACGGTGATGCCGGCTTTTCCGGCTTCCCGGCACGCGGTTTCGAACACCGTTTCTTCCAGCAGCTCCAGATCCCGGTCGTACCAGGCGCGCAGCGTCAGGCACAGTTCCCCGCGGCCGGCGGCGACTCCGAAGGAGCGGCCTCCCGCGCTGAATCCCACCGGCGTGGCCAGGATCATTCCCTGGTACCGGGCGGGATCGCTGATCTCCGGCAGCCGGCTGAGCACCGCCGCCATCGGGAAGGCCGGATTGCGGCCGTTTTCGGGATAGGCGGCATGGCTCTGGACGCCGCTGAATGTCAGGATCAGGCCCCGTGAGGCGCAGGCGAACACGTCGTCCCTGAACAGGACAGCGCCTTCCGGGAATCCCGGGCAGTTGTGGAAGCCGAAGATGGCGTCGATCTTCTCCCGGTCGAACAGCCCGCAGGCTTCCTGCGCGCCCTCCCCGGTCTCCTCGGCGTGCTGGAACAGGAAAAACAGGTTCCTGCCCACTTTCCGGTCCGCCGTCGCGCGGGCCAGCGCCGCGATCACCGACATGTGGCCGTCGTGGCCGCAGCCGTGAAAGAAGGTGCCGTCGCCGCCGGAGATGGCGTCCATGTCGGCCCGGAAACAGAGGGATTGCCGTGCGCCTTCCTCACGGTGCGCGGCGTAGAACCATTTGCCGCAGTCGTGCACCTCGCAGACGTCCTTCAGGTCCTCCAACAGCAGCTGCTTTGTCCTGACCTCGCAGCCGGAGGCCTCCGGGATCCCGTGCAGTCTGGCACGCAGGGCGAGCGCGTGGGCAAAAGCTGCGTTCATCGTCGTTTGTGGTCCTTCCGTGTGCAGATCATGGCTTTTTCCTTACTGATTGGCCTTGTCTACGTTCGCCTGTACCTTGATGGGCAGGCCGTAGAGGGTGATGAAACCGGCGGCGTCCTTCTGGTTGTAGTCGGAAGCGCCGAAGGTGGCGATATTCTCGGAGTAGAGGCTCCAGGGGCTCCAGACACCGGCCTTGATGATGTTGCCTTTGTAGAGTTTCAGCTTCACCTTGCCGGTCACGTGCTCCTGAGTCTTGGTCACGAAGGCGGAAAGCGCTTCGCGCAGCGGGGTGAACCACTGGCCGTTGTACACGAGCTCCGCGAAGGTGATGGACAGCCGCTGCTTTTCGTGCAGGGTCATCTTGTCCAGACAGACGCTCTCCAGGTATTCATGGGCCTTGTAGAGGATGGTGCCGCCGGGGGTCTCGTACACGCCGCGGCACTTCATGCCCACCAGCCGGTTTTCCACGATGTCCAGCAGGCCGATGCCGTTCTTGCCGCCCAGCTCGTTGAGCTTCAGCACGATCTCCTTGGCGCTCATCTTCTGGCCGTCCAGGGCCACAGGCACGCCGGCCTCAAAATCTATTTCGATGTAGGTGGGCTCGTCCGGCGCCGCGGCGGGGGAGACGCCCATCTCCAGGAAGCCGGGCTTTTCGTACTGGGGCTCGTTGCCCGTATCTTCCAGGTCCAGGCCCTCGTGGCTCAGATGCCAGAGGTTCTTGTCCTTGGAGTAGTTGGTCTCGCGGTTGATCTTCAGCGGTACGTTGTGCGCTTCCGCGTAGTCGATCTCCTCCTCGCGGGACTTGATGCTCCACTCGCGCCAGGGGGCGATGATCTTCATGTCCGGGGCGAAGTGCTTGATGGCCAGCTCGAAGCGGACCTGGTCGTTGCCCTTGCCGGTGCAGCCGTGGCAGATGGCGTCCGCGCCTTCCTTCAGCGCGATCTCCACCAGGCCCTTGGCGATGCAGGGCCGCGCGGTGCTGGTGCCCAGCAGATAGTCTTCGTAGATGGCGCCGGCCTGCATGGTGGGGATGATGTAGTTGTCCACGTAATCGTCCGTCAGGTCCAGCACGTACAGCTTGCTCGCGCCGGTCTTGAGGGCCTTTTCCTCCAGGCCTTCCAGCTCGTCTGCCTGGCCCACGTTGCCGGAAACGGCGATGATCTCGGGATTGTTGTAGTTTTCCTTCAGCCAGGGGATGATGATGGACGTATCCAGACCGCCGCTGTAGGCGAGTACTACCTTTTTGATTGCTTCGTTGCTCATGGCGTCTCCTCCTTCGCTCGTGACAGAGCATGCGCATATTATACACGGAAAAATGCGCTTGTCAAGGGGTAAAAGTGAATTTTATACAAGAAAAATAGAATAATAGTGAATAATATGACGAATAAATGAATATTATAGAGAATAATGAATAATCGGCATGAAAAAACAGAGTTAAGACAAAAGCGGCCGAGGCTTGACGCCTGTAAAGTGGGATAGTAAAATAGCGCTGAGCTGATTATGACTTCATTACGGAAAGGCGGTATATAATATGAAAGTTTTCATCTCGGCGGATATCGAGGGCACTGCGTTCACGACTTACTGGGACGAGACGGAGCGGGACAAGCCGTATTACGCGGCGGCGCAGCTGGAAATGACCCGGGAGGTCAGGGCGGCCATCGACGGCGCGATCGCAGCCGGGGCGACGGAGATCCTGGTGAACGACGCCCACGATTACGCGGTGAACCTGGATCCCAACGAAATGCCCGCCTGCGTGGAACTGATCCGCGGCTGGTCCGGCAGTCCCATGGGCATGGTCGAGGGGATCGATGAGAGCTTTGACGCGGCCATGTTCGTGGGCTGGCATTCGCCCGCCGGCACCTGCTACAATCCGCTCTCTCATACCATGACCACCAAGAACGCGAAGGTCACCCTGAACGGGCAGCCCTGTTCGGAGTTCATGCTGTACAGCTGGGCCTGCGCCATGCGCGGGGTGCCCAGCGTGCTGCTGGCGGGGGACCGGCACCTGACCGAGATTTCCCGCGGCCTTCATCCCGGGCTGCATACCGTGGCTGTTAAGGACGGCTTCGGCGGCATGACCCGCTGCAAAGCGCCCGTGCTCGTGCATCAGGAGATCCGCGCCGCGGCGGAGGCCGCCCTGCGCCAGGACCTTTCCAAGGCCCGGATTGAATTGCCGAAGCGCTTCGTCTTTGAGATCGCCTACCGGCAGCCCAAGGACGCTGTGCGCAACTCCTTCTATCCCGGCTTTAAGATGGTGGACGATCTGACCATCCGCATGATCACGTCGGACTACATGAATATCCTCCGCGCAGCCTGGTTCTGTCTTTGACGGCTTTGCTCCGCCTGCTGATCCCTGCGCCGGATCCGGCCATGACTGGAATAAATATAATGGGAGATCAAAACCATGATGCGGAAGATCTGCCTGATCTCTGCCCTGATCCTGTTTCTGACGTGCCATGCCGCTGGCGCGGAATACCGCGAACTGACCCATGAGTGCCGCTTTACGGCCGCGCTGCGGAACAACGAAGTGCGCCGCGTGACCGATGAGAATTACGGCAGAATCTGGAACGGGAAGGGCGACGTCATGTCTGTGCGGCTCCCCGCCGGGGAGCACGCCCTGGGCATTCAGCTCTCGTTTTTCAGAAACGCCGTTCCCGTGGTGGTGGAGGCTCTGGACGCTTCCGGCGCGGTGACGGGGGAGGCGGTGTAT